>JAAZVG010000075.1 GCA_018623655.1 Flavobacteriaceae bacterium | reverse complement strand
CATCGCGATTTCTATGACAAGGAGGGATACTTACGAGTAAGCATGAATCTTAATTTAGTTGAAGGAGGCTCCTTTTATAAGGCGCTACGGGCTTGTCCTGTGCATCCGACCCGCGGAGAAAAAGAATTACCAGAGGCCATTAGAATCGCGATAAAAGAGGAACCAAAAAGCGTCTATTGTCACCTGGTCTTTGAGCAACTTCCAGATTTAACCTCTGCACAAGACCTTCAACAATTCTCTTAATTCTACTTCAATTCAACCTTTCAAAGTATTAAGGAATAAGATAAGCAGAGGCAACCTCTTCAAAAACGTGGATTTGTTCAGATACCCATTGCTTGTTCTTGCCCAGGAATTCTGCCATAAGCTCGGCAACTGAAGGCGCAATTCTTACAGTTTCCTTCGCATTTAAAAACAACCCGCGATGCCTTCGAGCCAATAGATCTTCGAGGGTAACGGCCATCTCTTCAGTGCATGCCCAATAAATCATATTCGGACTAATGTAAAAGGCCTCAGAAAGGGAATCATTCCCAAAAGACAGCTCTCTAATCTTCTCGGCGTCAGTGCCATAGGCGTGCATAGGGTCTGACCAGTCGGCATTATAGTCATACCCGTGAATCGGTAGTAACTCAGTAGAGCATTTTCGCTCAGGCAGTCCTCCAACTGTGATGGCAGTATTAATCGTATCCTCAGCTATTTTTCTGTAGGTAGTCCATTTGCCTCCCAGAATACTGAGCAGCCCACTCGTACTCACAATAACCTTATGGTGTCTCGAGACTTCCTTAGTAGATTCTGAGTTATTGTTTGATGCTGCTAGCGGACGTAATCCCGAAAACACACTAAGAACATCCTCCCTCTTCGGCATACGACTCATATAGGCACTCGCATTTTCTAACACAAAATCAATTTCTTCTTCAAGGGGCTTCGGTTCGAAATCAATAGAATCAATCGCCGTGTCTGTAGTACCCACAACCACGTAATCATTCCAAGGAACCGCAAATAAAACTCTACCATCTGTGGTCTGAGGAACCATAATCGCGTGTTTCCCGTCTAAGAATGAGCCGTCTAAAACCAGGTGTATCCCTTGACTTGGTCTGATACGAGCAGGGGTACCCGGTTGATCCATCTGAATCACGCTGTCTGAAAAGACGCCGGTAGCATTGATAACCACTTTTGCCTCAATGGTGTAGGTATCCCCATTTAATTCATCCTTTGCTGTGACTCCCGTGATCATCTCACTCTCATCTTTAATAAGACCCTCTACAGAGAGGTAGTTTAATAGTTTGGCCCCATGATTTTCGGCTGTCTGAGCCATTGAAACCGCCATTCGAGCATCGTCAAATTGACCGTCGTGATAAATTACTCCACCACGAAGCCCCTCTTTCTTAACGTTCGGGATAAGAGCTAAGGTTTCATCTCGGTCGAGCAAGGTACTAGGCCCTAGACCTAACTTTCCCGCCATCATATCATAAACCTTAAGACCTAAACCATAAAAAGGACTGTTCCACCAATCATAAGAAGGGATTACAAAGCTCAAATCTTGTACCAAATGAGGTGCATTTTTACGCATAATTCCTCGCTCCCGAAGCGCTTCTATGACGAGTGATATATCGCCGTTCTGCAGATAGCGAACCCCTCCGTGTACGAGCTTAGTACTGCGCGAAGAAGTTCCTTTGGCAAAATCGTATTTTTCTAATAATAAGGTTTTATAACCTCTTGAAGCGGCATCAATTGCTGAGCCTATTCCTGAGGCACCTCCTCCAATAATCACAATATCCCAAGGCTTCTTGCGCGATTTAAGTCGTTTAAGGTTTTGGGCGCGATTCATAGTTAAGATTTAAATGAATGTTTGGGTATGGGTGTACCGTGAGGATCATGACTAAAATTCGCCATCATCTCCTGCATCCGTTTAAAAAACTCCGGATGCTTCACATGTTCTAACTCTTCTGCTATTTCATGAACCTCATCTGGGTCAAAGCCCATCTTCTCAACCAAAAAGGTTTCGATGAGTCGATGTTTTGCAACAATCATTTTTGCGTGTTCCTGTCCTTTTTCAGTGAGGTAAATCGGTTTATAAGCTTCGGTCTTAACTAAACCCAATTGAACTAAATCCTTGAGCATATTAGACACCGTAGACTTGCTCACGGCGAAGCGCTTACTAAGTGCAGTTACAGTAACACCCTCTCTCTTCTCGTTGAAGTGATAGAGTGCCTTTAAATAATTTTCTTTTTCAATGGTGGGCATTGAATTTGTTTTATGAGTCAAAACAATTAGTTTTGTTATCCAAAACATTTTGTTCTTGATTCGATACGTACTACTTCTTTTTTGCTTTGCTTCTTTAAACGCTCAAAATCAGCTTAAAGGTAAAATTTTTGAGGGGGATGCACCCTTTGAACAGGCAACAATTTTTATCCAAGGCTCATCTGAATCTGTCTTATCTGATCGAAATGGGGTTTTTAGTTTAAAACACAGCCAGCAAAATGGAACCTTAGCAATAAGCTCGACAGGTTACAAAACCATTTATAGGTCCTTTAGATTAAAGGGAAACCCAATAGTGGATGTCGGAACGATTTATCTCGAGCCCGACATACAACTTGAAGAGGTGGTAATCTCTGGAAATCTAAAACCTACCTCTCGAAAAGAAAGCGCGGTTCCCATAGAATTATACCAGCCGAAATTTTTAAGAACTAAACCCAACTCATCCCTTTTTGAGGCCATTACTAACATCAATGGAATTCGACCTCAAATTAATTGCAGCGTTTGTAATACAGGAGACATACACATCAATGGCCAAGAAGGGGCAAACACGATGATTCTAATCGATGGAATGCCTATTGTCAGTGGCCTGGGCAGTGTTTATGGACTTATGGGAATCCCTGCCTCGTTGATTAAAAACATTGAGGTTATCAAAGGCCCTGCCTCTACTCTTTTTGGATCAGAAGCCATTGGCGGAGTCATTAATATAAATACCGTCGACCCAGGTCAAACAGAATCGATCACATTCGAAAGTTTCTACACGAATTGGGATGAGCTAAATATTGATTTTGGCCTGTCCTACGGGTCTAAAAATCGCGGTATTCTCGGCGTGAACTTTTTCAAAAATGATCTGGTCATTGACAATAACTCAGATGGATTCACAGACATCGTTCTTCAAAATCGAATGTCAATTTTCAACAAATGGACCTCGGGAAAGTTCACGGTAGCTACTCGATATTTTTTTGAAGACCGATGGGGTGGTCAAACAGCTTATAATGCCAAACAAGATCGATTAAGTACTAGCATATATGGAGAACAGATTTCGACAAGACGTATTGAACTTTTTGGAGGCTTTGATTTCAACCCTTCAAATAAGTTTCAGTTTTCCTTCAATCGCCATTATCAAGACGCTGCCTATGGAGACATGTCTTATATCGGAGACCAAAGAATTGGCTTTGCCCAATACCTCAACTTTACTACACTAACGAAAGGGATTGAACTTACTTCTGGCACCTCGTTTCGCTACACCTATTACGATGATAATACTCCCGCAACAAATACCTCAGAACATCAATATTTACCGGGTCTGTTCACCCAAGTGGATATCAAATGGTCATCTCAAAGCAGTCTTTTAGCAGGTATGCGATTTGAGCATCATTCAAAACATGGTTTAATATTTAGCCCAAGATTAAACTACAAATGGTCTAAAGACTTGAACGCACTTAGATGGAGTGTTGGTAACGGATATCGTGTCGTCAACCTTTTCACTGAAGATCACGCTGCGCTATCAGGCTTTAGAGAGGTAGTTATCGACACAGAGATTCTTCCTGAGCAATCGTGGAATACTTCGATAACTTACTCAAAAACCTTCACAGAGATCCCGTCGATGCTAATGAATTTAGACATCTCTGGCTTTTACAGCTATTTCGGTAATAAAATCATTCCAGACTATGATAGTAATCCAAATGAAATACGATATTCGAATTTATCTGAATATGCTGAATCCTATGGGGTTTCGATTAGTTTGAATGGGACCTTTCAAAATGGAGCTCGATGGAACTTAGGAACCACCCTAATGGATATGAATATTTTTGAAGATAATAACCGTTATCGACCCGTTCTAACCGAACGATTTAATGCTGTTTATCAATTCAACCTCCCTTTTTCTTCTTTTGAAGCTGTACTTAGTGGAAATTTAATCGGACCGATGCGCTTACCATTGGCCTCTGAATTAGACCCGAGATCACCTGAAAGTCCCTTCATGCATTTAATGAACCTACAGTTTGAAAAGAAGTTTTCTAATCAATTCAGCTTACGACTAGGACTGAGAAATCTATTGAATTTCACTCCGCCAGACAACAGCATAGCTAGAGCCTTTGATCCATTCGATCGTGAAGTAAATTTCGACTCAAATGGCGATGCGCTAGTCTCAGAATCTAATCCTTATGGCTTAACCTTCGATCCTAGTTATAGTTACACTTCCTTTCAAGGAAGAAATTTATTTTTCGGGTTAAGTTTTTCCCGTTAACTCAGCCTGCTATTGATTCCTAAAAGTGTCTTAAGCGCCTTGAGCTTTCCTTTGTAAGGGGCGTATCGAAGCGGCAAGTCGAGCCAAGTAGCTCGATATAAAACAGGCTTTTCGCGACTAAATGTATCGAAACCGTACTTACCGTGGTAACTTCCGTAACCGCTATTCCCTACCCCTCCGAAAGGAAGACTATTTTCAGCGATCATCATGATGGTGTCATTTACAGCAGCTTGACCGAACGAATAAGTAGTTAAAAGTTTCTCTGCAAACGACTTGTTCTTAGAAAAAACATAAAAGGCTAGAGGGTTTGGATGACTTCTCAACCACTGGTCCATCTCTTTAGAATTGCTATAGCTAATAACTGGTAATACAGGACCAAAAATCTCCTCCTGCATCACCGAGGAATCTTTGGCAACATCAACCAAAATGGTTGGCGAGACATAACACTTTTCATCATCGGTGACTCCACCATAATACACTGTGGCCTCACCAATGAAGCGCTTCATTCGAGCTACGTGTTTTGGGTGGATAAGTCGCCCGTAATCTTCACTTTCTATTGCCGATTTACCGTAGGCCTTTTCAATCTGAGCCGCCAAAGCCCGAAGTAGGGGCTCTTTTACAGACTCGTGCACTAGAAGATAATCAGGAGCAATACAAGTTTGGCCAACATTGAGTAGTTTTCCCCAAACAATGCGACGTGCAGTTAAGTCTAAGGGAGCGGTTTCATCAATCACACAGGGTGATTTACCTCCTAACTCAAGGGTACATGGGGTAAGATGTTCTGCAGCCGCTTTGGCAACAATTTTACCTACTCCAACACTACCCGTAAAGAAAATATAATCCCAAGAATGACTCAGTAGTTCGGTACTCGTTTGAGCATCTCCCAATACCACCGTTACATGCGAAGGATCAAACACTTCTTCTATGATTCTTTTTAATAGCTGACTCGTCTTTTCAGAGTATTCACTGGGTTTTAAAACCACCGTATTACCTGCAGCAATCGCAGAGACTAGGGGGGTTAAACTTAGCTGGAAAGGATAATTCCAAGGGGCAATATGTAAAGTGATTCCGTAAGGATCTTTGATCACTTTTGCCTTAGCAGGGAATGATGCTAAACCTACAGATCGAGATTCAGAAGCACTCCATCGACCCAGATGTTTAAGAGTATGGGTGATTTCAGACTGAACATAACTAATTTCCGTAGCCACAGATTCAAATGCAGACTTTCCTAAATCGTCTGCTAGAGCCTGAAGGATTTCAGACTCATAGCTAGTGATCGCAGCCGAAAGTTTTTTCAGTGCAGCTTTTCTAAAAGGGATAGAACGCGAAGCGCCGGCTTCGAAGAACCGGCGCTGCTTATCGATTATTTCAGCAATTGAACTCATTGCTCTAAGTTAACGAAAACTTAGAAAGCAAGAGTTGCCTCAAGCTTGATATCATCCAGGATTAACTTATCTCCGAGATTTTGGAAGAATGTCCCTGATCTGAAGCGAACATCATACTTAGCACGGTTAAATGTCATTGCCGCATTATAACCGCTATCACTATTTGAAGTGAAATGTACCTCAGTCGGATGTGTAATTCCTTTGATGGTCAAATCGCCTTTGGCATGAAATGATCCATCACGAAGTTTAGATACATCGGTTAGTATTAGAAATGCTTTCCCGAATTTGTCGATTGAAAAGAAATCATCTGAACTAAGGTGGCCAGCCAACTTCTCGGCCCACTCTCCAGTTAAGTCTTCAACCTTCAAAGTAGTCATGTCGATTTCAAAAACACCCCCTGAAATGTCACCGTTGGATACTTGAAGGTCTGCCTTAGAAAATGAAAGAGATCCGAAATGGGTCTTACCCGTGACCTCAGACCCCGACCACTTTAAATTGCTAGACGCTAAGTTTACACTTTGTGCAGATAGACTGATCGTAAAAATAGCAGTCAGTAAGAATAAAATACGTTTCATAACTTAATTTTCTTTTAAAGGTATAAGTAAAGGCACCTTATTTAAAGAAATAAAGTATAAATCTTAATCTAGTTTAAGAATGACTAGGCTACCTCGCGCTCGAAAGCGATGTAATGGGTGAGTTTCTTTTCCTTATTGTAAAGCGGAACAATCTTCACTTTACATAAATAGGCCTCACCATTTTTGCGATAATTAGTAATGGCTGCGGTGAAGGGCTCATTAGTTGCGATACCCGCATGAAACTGAGCACGCTCCTCATCTTTAGTGCCAGGCCCGTGAAGCATAGTAGGACGATTGCCTACAATCTCGTAAGGGTTATATCCTGTCATGTCGGTAAAGCCACCATCAACCCAAATGACTTTGTAGTTACAGTCACTTATAATAATCGCTTGATAATCGTTGTAATCTTCAGCAGCAGCTTCTATAGGAATCGTCCATGAGTAGTTATTTGCAAATCTGGCAAATACTTCCTCTAAATGCTTACCATTCAACTCTTGACAGAGTCTGTGATAGTGTTCTAGAAAAAAATCTCCAGCGATAAGTGGTAAAGATCCCGTCGTAGACATAAACAAAAATTTGTTAATGTAAAATTAGTATATTTTTTTTAAACACCAACTAATTATCTGATTATAAGGAAGAAAGACTTCTTAAAATGTCAATTTTTAATAAAATATAATTGAATTACACATCGTATTTTAGATTGGATAGGCTTAAACAAAAAGCGAGGTAAACGAATTCCTGTGCTCCCTAGATCTACAATAAATTCCCCCTCAATACGATATTCATTATCGCTTTCAGTGTATG
>JAAZVG010000007.1 GCA_018623655.1 Flavobacteriaceae bacterium | reverse complement strand
CAGCCTGGTACTTTTTCGGAGATAGTTTTTGGGCAATCTCAAAGTTTAAATGCATCGGTAACCTGGAATCAACTCATTTTTGATGGTTCTTATGTCGTTGGCGTGCAGGCCACAAGAACCTTTTTAGATTATTCAGATAATGCTTACGACAAAACGGCATTAGAAGTAAGAGCTTCAGTAGTTTCGGCCTATGCTAATGCACTTATGGCTGCCCAAAGTGCTGATCTATTGTCTAAAAATGTTGCTCAAATTGAGCGTAATCTTTTTGAAGCTTCTGAACTTTTTAAAAGTGGATTGGGTGAAGAAGAGACCGTTGATCAACTGCGGTTGACTTTCAAAACGCTTCAAAGTAATGAAAGAAATGCCTACAGATTAGCAAAGCTTAGTAAGCAGATGTTAAATGTGATGATGGGTAGAGAAACTACCGATCCGTTAACCCTTGTAGATACTCTTGAACGTCTTGTCGGCATCGAGATGGTAGCCGATATTCCAGTAGATTTTGACCTTACTAAAAATGTTGATTATCGTATGATTGAGAATCTCACTGAGCAGCGCTCTCTTGAACTGAAGTTAGCAAAAAGCAAAGCTTTACCTACACTGAGCAGTAGTTTTAGTCTTGGCACGAACGCTTTCAGCGACTCTTTCGATTTTCTAGATGCCGATAAGAAGTATTTCAATACCGCAATTTTGGGAGTTAACCTGCAAATTCCACTCTTTAGTTCACTTCTTAGATCAGCAACTACCCAAAGAGCGAAAATTGCTGATTTAAAAGCTCAGAACACCAAAACAGAGACCGAACGTCTCTTAGCACTGCAATTTGAAACATTAACGAGTGCATTAACATTAGCTCGTGAGCAGGTGGTAACTACGAAAGACAATTTAGACCTTGCTCAGCGCATCGCCGACAAGAATGAAATCAAATTCAAAGAAGGTATGGCTAGTAGTTTTGAACTTCGTGAAGCACAATTACAGCTATTTGCTGCTCAACAGGAGTACTTAACTGCCCTTGTATCTGTGGTGACCTCGCACACTGATTTAGCAAATTTTTTAAATGAATCGCTTTAAACCCATATTATGAAATCACCTATTTGGACTTTACTACTGATACTTGCTTTTGCAAGTGTTTCATGTCGATCAAAATCATCAGTATCTATTGACGAACTAATCGATTCAAACGATGAAAATAGGCTTAGAGCAAAGCGCACAGAGCTCTCACAAGAACGCAATGCAATTGATTCAGATATTAGACGATTAGACGTTGTAATCGCTTCTTTAGATAAAACCGCAAGTTTGCCACTAGTGGCAACTTATCAAGTAACTCCCCAAGAGTTTAATCATTATACTTCTTTTCAAGGCACCGTAAAGACCATGAAAAATATAAATGTCTATCCTGAAATGCCAGGTCAGTTACTTGAGGTTGTCGTCGTTGAAGGACAAAAGGTAGAAAAAGATCAAGTACTTGCTCGAATTGATGATGGTGGATTAGTTGCACAATTAGCTCAGGCAAAATCTCAATTGCTTCTCTCAGAAACGCTGTTCAACCGTCAGGAGCGCCTTTGGTCTCAGAATATTGGATCTGAAATTCAATTTCTTCAGGCCAAAACTCAATTTGAATCAGCTCAGAAGGCTGTGGATGCATTAGGTTTACAGGCAGAAAAGTCAGTTGTTCGAGCTCCATTCGATGGAACGATTGATCAGATCTTTAAAGAACCAGGAACGATCGTGGCCCCAGGAATGGGTTCAGAGTTATTTAGAGTGGTTAACCTCAATGATGTTTATGTTGAGGTGGAAGTTCCTGAGACTCATATCACCTCTATTGGTGAGGGTTCAAAAGTTCGTGTAAGCTTACCTGCAATTGGTGAAGAGGTTGAAGCCCTTGTAGCGAGACTTAGTAAGGTAATCAACCCGAGTAATCGTTCATTTTCTGTTGAGATTCCGGTCATAAATAAAAATGGGTTTATACGACCGAATCTAATGGCATCAGTTGCTATCAATGATTATTCAAATAAAGAGGCAATAATGATTCCTCAATCTATCGTTTCTGAAAATGCTGAAGGCGAGCAATATTGTTTTGAATTAGAAAAGTCAAATGAAGGATATGTTGCCAAACGACGAATTATCCAAACGGGAAAAACCTCGAAGGACTTTATTGAGGTATTAAATGGTGTTGAGAATGGAGCACTTCTTATCACTGAAGGAGCAAAAAAGGTTTCAGATAATCAACCCGTAAAGTGGTTAAACTAACTAATTGAGTAATGAGTAAAGCATCTAAAAACGCGAATAAAGAATATCGCTTAGCTTCTTGGGCCATAGATAATCCTACGATTATCTATGTGTTAATTGCTCTTTTCTTTACTGTCGGTCTTGCATCGTACTTTTCGATGCCTCGTGAAGAATTTCCTGAGGTTATTGAGACTAAGATTTTTGTAAGTACTGTTTATCCAGGAAATACAGCTGAGGATATTGAGCGTTTGGTTGTTGACCCATTAGAAGATCGAATTAAGAATATTTCAAATGTCACCAAATTCACTAGTACCTCACAGGAAGACTATGGTATGATTATGGTTGAGTTTGAAGAATCGGTTACGATTGCTGAGGCTAAGGTTCGTGTTCAGAATGAGGTTGATATTGAGAAGGCAAGTGAAGATTGGCCGGTATTTAATGGAGCGAAAGTGGAGCCTAATGTTTTTGACCTGAATATTGCAGAGTCTCAGCCCATAATGAATGTGAATCTCAAAGGAGACTATACCACAGAACAATTAAAATCTTATGCAGAGTATTTAGAAGATGCGATTGAAGATCTTCCGCAGATTAAGGAAGTAGACATCCGAGGTGCTCAAGATAAAGAAGTTGAGGTAGCTGTCGATGTATACAAGATGATGGCATCTAAGATAAGTTTCAATGATATTCTTGGTGCAATTACCAACGGAAACATGACACTCTCTGCAGGCAATATGATTGCTAGCGGACAACGAAGAACCATTAGAATATTAGGTGAAATAGAAAATCCTTCAGAACTTGAAAACTTTGTCGTAAAGGCCGAAAATGGTTCTGTCTATCTCAGAGATATTGCCGAAGTAAGTTTTAAAGAAGAGGAGCGAACTACCTACGCCAGGGAGTCTCAAAAGCGCGTAGTTATGCTCGATGTAAAAAAACGCTCGGGTCGCAATGCGGTAGATGCTGCCCAGCAGATTTATGATATTATTGATCATGCTAGAGAAAACGTTCTTCCTTCAGACCTAGAGGTCACCATAACCAGTGATACTTCGGCCACAACGATTAACCAAGTTGATGATTTAGTAAATAATATCATCTTTGGAGTGATCTTGGTGGTGGCTGTTCTCATGTTCTTCTTAGGCTTTCGAAATGCACTATTTGTCGGATTTGCTATTCCGATGTCTATGTTCATTTCATTCATGATTTTAAATGCCTTAGGTTATACTCTCAACACGATGATTTTGTTTGGTCTAATTATGGGGTTAGGAATGTTGGTAGATAATGGGGTAGTGGTCGTTGAGAATGTTTACCGACTCATGGATACTGAAAAGATTTCTCGTATAAAGGCTGCAAAGAAAGGTATCGGGGAAATTGCAATACCGATTATTATTTCTACCGCAACAACAGTTGCGGCCTTTGTTCCGCTTGGTACTTGGCCCGGGGTAATGGGGCAGTTTATGATCTTTTTCCCGATTACCTTATCGGTAGTTTTGGGCTCATCGCTTTTTGTTGCGATTTTCATGAATTCAATGTTAGTGTCGCAATTTATGGTGGTTGGTGAGAAGCCACTTCCAACCAAATTTCTTCTGAAGTTAACTGCCATTTTTGTTCCTATCGGATTGTTTATCATTTTTATTGGTGGAGCCGTTCGTGGTTTCGGGTCATTGATGATTGTTACGGTATTGCTTATGTGGGCGTATAAGGGATTCCTTTACAAAGCCACCTTAAGTTTTCAGAATAACGTTCTTGCTCGACTTGAAAACTTCTATGAGCGACAGTTGAAAGTAGCGCTTCGAGGCAGAAATGTTTACTATTACTTCTCAGCAACTACGCTTCTATTGGTAGTCGCTTTCATAGGATTTGGGGCTTCAATCGGTATGGGGAGAACTAAAATTGAGTTTTTCCCAGATAACACACCAAAGCAGGTGATCATTTACGTTGAGTATCCGCAAGGAACCGATATTGAAAAGACTAATGAAATCACAAAGTCTATTGAGGATCGTGTATATGCGATTATTAACGATCCTATTTATCAAATGGATGGTAAAAATGCGCTTGTAGAAACTGCGATTGCTCAGGTGGGTAAAGGTGCTGAGAATCCATTTACAGAAGGAGGTTCTGCAGCAGAAATGCCACATAGAGGTAAGCTGGTCATTCAAATGCGTGAATTCAAAGAGCGTCATGGTTTAGATAGTGAAGCACTGCGAAAACGAATTCAAGAGACGCTCGCGGGAGTTTACCCTGGGGTAATTATTTCAGTTGAAAAAGACCCTACGGGACCACCGAGTGGGTATCCTGTAAATATTGAAATTCAAGGAGACGATTACGATGAACTTATGACCTTAGGTACTCAAATGAAGAATTACATCAACGAGAAGAGCATCGATGGAATGGAAGGTATTAAATTGGATGTTACCAAAGACAAACCGGCATTAGAAGTTTATGTTGATCGTAAAAAGGCAGGAGACCTAGGTGTTGCTGTTGCTCAAGTTGGTCTTCAACTTCGCCGTTCATTATTTGGTGAGAAAGCGGGTATCTATAAGGAAAACGGAGAGGATTACGATATCAACGTACGTTTTAATAAAGACTTGAAATATGATAAGAGTGCGCTATTTGAGCAGCGAATTATATTTAGAGATCCTGCCAACGGACAGATTAAAGAAGTTCCTGTTTCAGCGGTAGCAAGCACTCGAAACACTTCAGGATTCTCTTCGATCAAACACAAAAACGGAAAGCGCGTAATAACGCTTTATTCAGCATTAACGCCCGGTGGTAATGCAACTGAAATCGTTGAGCAGATTCAAAAAGAGATGCAATCTTTCGGCGACTTACCAGGAGATATTGCCATTGATTATACCGGTCAAATTGAAGAGCAAAACAAGCAACAGTCTTTTCTAATGAGCGCTTTTTTCATCGGTTTAGCACTTATCTTTTTCATACTAATTTTTCAGTTTAGTGGAATTTCGAAGCCTCTCATTATTATGATTGCTATTTTTCTCAGTCTCATCGGTGTTTTTGGGGGGCTCATGCTGACCGGATGGCCTTTCGTGATCATGATGACGATGATGGGGATTATCGCTCTTGCTGGTATTGTGGTGAATAATGGGGTGGTGCTACTTGATTACACTCAAATTCTCATTGATCGCAAGCTTACCGAATTAGGATTAGACGAGAAGATTTTATTAGATAGAGATACGCTAACATCAATTGTAATCAGTGGTGGAAAGGCAAGACTTCGTCCGGTATTATTAACGGCGATCACAACGGTTCTTGGTTTAGTGCCACTAGCCATTGGATTAAATATCAATTTCATCACCATGTTTACTCGATTTGATCCACAAGTATATATAGGAGGAGATAATGTAATTTTCTGGGGACCTTTAGCTTGGACAGTGATTTTCGGTCTAATAGTCGCCACATTTTTAACCTTGATTATTGTTCCGGTTTTATATCATATCACCTATCGAATGAAGTGGGCGATCTTCAAAAGTCGCAGAATATCATAAATTAAAAAGCCCGGATTGACCGGGCTTTTTTTTGAACTTAAATTGTGATACTTAATCGTTTAGCAGCGCGTAACCATCTCTACTGATGGCATGACTTACTAGTTGATTGTTTGAGTAATTCGCAATACGAATTCCTTCATTGGTTAAGAAGAACCAAGTTCCTTCTCTCTTTCCTTCTACATAGGTTCCTTTAGCAATTACGTGCCCTTCGGTGTCGAATTGTTTCCAAACACCTACTGGTTTCTTGTCTTTTAGATATCCCTGTTGAGCAATCATCCCATTTGCATGACGATATGTTATTTCAACTAAATCACCATTTGATTTAGTGTCAAAACTCACAGACTCAACCTTAGCAGTTTTTTCTGAAGCTTTCACTTGCGCCGTAGTTACTGATACTCCGAGTATCAATAAACCTAAAAATAGAGCGTTTTTCATATGGCTTTGATTTTATATTTACACAAAGTTAACAATAAATTTACAAATAATCGAATTTTAGTTAACATTAAATTTACATTAGATGATTTTGCTGCCAATAGATCATTGAATCAAATGCCGTTCGTATTTTTGCTAAGCACTATTTTTATTGTTCTAGTGCCTGTTAAAATATGTTTAGAACTGTTGACTGTGGCGCCCTGCGCGCATCGGATGTAAATAAAGAAGTTGTCTTATCGGGATGGATCTCAAAGATCAGAGATAAAGGATTTGTTCTTTGGATTGATCTAAGAGACCGATACGGGATTACTCAATTGGTTTTAGACCAAGATCGCTCTGATGTTATTCTCTTAGAGAAAATTAGAGAATTAGGAAGAGAATGTGTGATTCGTGTTAAGGGTACTGTCATTGAGCGCAGTTCAGAAAATCCAAATTTAGCAACTGGTGCAGTTGAGGTATTAGTCAACGAATTAACCGTACTCAACACTGCTGAACTTCCTCCCTTTACTATTGAAGATCAAACTGATGGCGGGGACGAGCTTCGCATGAAGTATCGCTATCTAGATATTCGTCGTAACCCAGTTAAGAACAACCTAATCTTTAGGCATAAGATTAGCATGCTGGTTCGAAATTATCTCTCGTCTAAAGGGTTTATAGAGGTAGAGACGCCATATCTTATTAAATCGACACCTGAGGGTGCGCGTGATTTCCTAGTTCCGAGTCGAATGAATCCCGAGCAATTTTATGCCCTGCCACAATCGCCGCAGACCTTTAAACAACTGCTTATGGTCGGTGGTATGGACAAGTACTTTCAGATTGTTAAGTGTTTTAGAGATGAGGATTTAAGAGCAGACCGTCAGCCTGAATTTACTCAGATTGATTGTGAGATGTCTTTTGTAACCCAAGAGGATGTATTAAATACTTTCGAAGGTTTAACGTCTCATTTATTGAAAGAGATTCATG
The DNA here is from genome assembly GCA_018623655.1 of Flavobacteriaceae bacterium. Lineage (GTDB taxonomy): Bacteria > Bacteroidota > Bacteroidia > Flavobacteriales > Flavobacteriaceae > UBA3478. The sequence continues at coordinate 15,699 of JAAZVG010000007.1, read as the reverse complement.
GTGTAGAGACAGGTAAATTTCCGGTAATGAGCTATGATCAGGCGATGGAACGTTACGGAAATGACAAGCCCGATATTCGATTTGGCATGGAACTCACTAATCTTAACGAAGTTGCGCAACATAAAGATTTTCAAGTATTCAATAGGGCCGAGTATGTCGTTGGTATTGCGGTGCCCGGAGCAAACGCTTTTACACGTAAAGAGATTGATAAATTAATCGATTGGGTGAAAAGACCGCAAATTGGAGCGAAAGGCTTAGTCTATGTTCGCTGCAATGAGGACGGAACTTTCAAATCCTCGGTAGATAAATTTTACGACGCTGAAGACCTATCTGCTTGGGCCCAAAAAACAGCTGCTCAACCTGGAGATTTAATTCTTGTACTATCTGGTGATCTTTTATCAACCAGGACACAAATGAGTGCGCTTCGCATGTATATGGCTGAACAATTGGGTCTTAGAAAGTCAGATGAGTTTGCGCCACTGTGGATCGTTGACTTTCCGCTTTTAGAAAAGGATGAAGAAACAGGAAGATACCATGCGATGCACCACCCTTTTACCTCACCTAAGCTTGATCAAATTGAATTACTTGACACTGATCCTGGAGCAGTTAGGGCGAATGCATACGATTTAGTTCTTAACGGTAACGAAATAGGTGGAGGCTCAATTCGTATTCACGATAAAGCGACTCAACAACTTATGTTCAAACATTTAGGATTCACTCCTGAGGAGGCTAAAGAGCAGTTCGGATTTTTAATGGATGCCTTCGAATACGGAGCACCCCCTCATGGCGGTATTGCCTTCGGGCTTGATCGTTTAGTAGCGATCTTAGGGGGAGCCGAAACCATCCGTGATTTCATCGCCTTTCCTAAAAATAATAGCGGTAGAGATGTAATGATCGATGCACCTTCTCGAACAACACAGGAGCAATTAGATGAACTTCATCTCAGTCTTAAACAGTCGTAAAAGGTGAACTCATTACACAAAAAACGCTGGGGAATACTTATTCTTTTTGTTGTTGCTGTAGTCACTATTATTTCTGGATTTTGGTTGAATGATCCTGTCATTTCCAATCGATTGAAGGGTTTGGGAACCGTGATGATCTTCTTTGTCGTAATGCCGCTCTTTCTTTTGGTAGAAAGCCCGAGAAAAAAGATGAAAGATTATATGCTTACCGAGGAGAATATCAAAAAGATGCAATCCGATAAAAAGGGATCCCGTAAGAGTTAACGGCGCTGATTGAAAAATTGTTTCAATATTGTCTCGCTTTCTTTTGATAGCGGACCTTTTTCTAAAACGGTTTTCGGGTGTAGATTACCTCCCATTGTTTTAAAACCTCTTTTAGGGTCTGAAGCTGCGTATACAATTCGAGATATTTGTGACCAATACAAGGCTCCCGCACACATTTGACAAGGCTCTAAGGTGACATAAAGTGTGCAGTTTTGTAGATATTTTGCTCCTAAAAAATTAGCAGCTGCTGTTATTGCTTGCATTTCAGCGTGTGCCGTAACATCGTTAAGACGTTCGCTGAGATTGTGCCCACTCCCAATTACTCGATTTTCAGCAACAATAACTGCCCCTACAGGCACCTCTCCAAGTTCGTAAGCTTTATGAGCTAAATCGAGGGCTTTACGCATGAAATAAGTATCGTCGAAGGGGTCTTGCATGATTCGGTAAAGGTATTCAAATATTACCTACTACCTTTGTGTTTCGATGAAGACAGGGTTTCAAAATTTAAGTCCACAGACTTTACGTTCACTTAAGAACGAGGAGCTTATTTCGCTTGCCAATTATTTGCGCGAGCGCATCATTCATGTGGTTGCCAAACGAGGCGGACACCTAGGTGCCAGTCTAGGCGTGGTAGAACTTACTGTCGCCCTGCACAAGGTTTTTGATACCCCTAATGATGGGATCGTTTTTGATGTGGGTCATCAGATTTATGCTCATAAATTAATTACTGGTCGGGATGAGGTCTTTGATACCTTAAGAACTTTTAATGGAATAAGCGGTTTTCCAAAGCCTGAGGAGTCGGTCTATGATTCTTTTGGTACGGGGCACAGCTCCACTTCTATTTCTGCTGCAATGGGTATGGCAATAGCCAATCGTTTAGCTGATAAGAATAATCATTTCATTGCGGTTATTGGAGACGCATCGATTGTTGGTGGAATGGCTTTCGAAGCCCTAAATCATATTGCAGAGACCAAGGCAAATGTTATTGTTGTGCTGAACGACAATAATATGGGTATCGACCCTAGTACCGGAGCAATAAAACAATATTTGAATCATATAGAAGATTCGAATTCGCCAAATTTCTTTGAGACTTTGGGCTTATCTTATACCGGTGTGGTTGATGGTCACAACTTAAAAGAATTAATCAACACTTTTGAAAAAGCTAAATTAAAGGAGGGGCCACAGCTCATACATATTCGTACTGTTAAGGGAAAGGGATTAGCCCAAGCTGAGATAGATCAGATTACCTATCACGCACCAGGAAAATTTGAACCTTCTACGGGAAAACGAATCACCTTAAATGAGCCAATAAAGTATCAGGAAATTTTTGCACGTTCATTGGTGCATTTGGCAGAAAAAGAAGAACGATTAGTAGCAGTAACACCAGCGATGTTATCGGGTAGTGGTCTGTATTTATTTAAAGAAGTTTATCCTGACAGAATCTTCGATGTAGGCATTGCAGAACAGCATTCGGTAACTTTTTCAGCCGGTTTAGCAACTGGAGGGTTTCTTCCTGTTTGCCATCTTTATTCAACCTTTTTACAGCGAGCATACGATCAAATCATTCACGATGTAGCCCTACAAAAGCTGCCTGTAATTTTTGCCATAGATCGTGCGGGAATAGTAGGAGAGGATGGCCCTACTCATCACGGTGTGTTTGATATCGCTGCGCTTCGTTGTATTCCTAATATCACACTGCTCGCTCCTAGAAACCCTAAAGAACTTTTTCAGAGTTTGAAAACGGTTGTAGAACAATTTGGGAAGGGAGCACTTACAGGGCCGGTGGGAATTCGTTACCCTAGGGGTTCAGCAGGTGTTTTTGATTTTTTACCTGAAGGTGAATTTTTAGAATGGGGTAAGGCAATAGCTATCAGTAAGTCTTCTACGGCACGAATAGCCTTGTTATCTACAGGTACATTATCTGTCTATGCCGATCAGCTATCTGCTGAGGCTGTAGACACCTATCATTTTCCTTTTATTAAACCTCTAGATTCTGAACTTCTAGGCCATATTTCAAAGAACTACGATGCAGTAATAACGCTCGAGGAGGGAACTATCGAAGGTTCATGGGGTCAAGGATTAGTTCATGAGCTTCACTTGCTTGGGTTTACCGGATATGCTCAATGTCTAGGAGTAGAAGATAAATTCATTCCACAAGGCAAGGTAAGTGAACTCTACAACTACGCTAAATTAGACTTAGCTAGAGTAGAGCAAGTATTAGAAGACACCTTGAATCGTTTGATTTAGCTGAATTGCTTGGGAGTCAGAAAGGCTCGCCACGAAACTGGAGGCATTTAATAAACTCTTATATAAATCTTGACCCGGCACTGATTGGTAGGGGGCGGGTATTCGGCTTAGGATAAGCTTATCGTAAACCGTTTTTTGATCAGCAGCCTGCGCGCACAAGGCTGAAGAAGTATGTTCGAGAAGGTTACTGATAATTTGGTATCCAGCAATCTCCTTTTCGATAACCTCGTCGGCTTCATATAGATTCTTTACGCTTAGATCGATGATATCTTTAATGGCCGCACTGTGATTGCTATAGTCAATAAGACTTTTTTCAAGTTTTCCTGACAAGATGGCTTCTTCGTTATCAGCGAAAAGCTGAACAGCCTCGCTTACCAAAGTTCCGATAGCTAATGCACGTAAATAACTAATTCTGTCTGCAGTAGTTGTTAAACTTCGATACTTCGCCCCGTCAATTTGATTTTTAACCAAATTGATAAGATTCTCTAGCGCGTAGTCTTCAGAGATATATCCCATATTAATCGCATCCTCAAAATCAATTAGAGTATAACAAATATCATCTGCTGCCTCTACTAAGTAAACCAAAGGGTGGCGATTAAAACTACCCTCTTCTTTTTGAAGACCTAGTTGATTTGCTATTTTGGTGTAATCATCCCAATTCGATCTAAATACGCCGTATTTCTTGTCTGCCACGTGTGAGGTTGGCTTATGAGGAATCGAAAGCTTTGGATACTTTACAAATGCTCCTAGGGTAGCATAACTGAGTCTTAGCCCCCCAGGAACCCCTTCTCTACTTTCTATTAATAATCGAAGACCATTAGCATTACCTTCAAACGTTACTAGATCGGTATACTGTATTTCAGAAAGCCTGTCGGCATAAATTTTTCCAGGCCCTTTAGAGAAGAAATTTCCGATTGCTTTTTCCCCGCTGTGGCCAAACGGTGGGTTACCTATATCATGGGCTAGGGAGGCAGCGGCAACAATAGCACCAAAGTCGTTGAAACGATATCCTTCTGAAAGAAGCTCGGGGTGTCGGTCAAGAATGATTTTTCCGGCGAGACGCCCGATACTTCTTCCGACCACAGATACCTCAAGACTATGGGTAAGCCTTGTATGTACAAATCCTTTTCTACTTGAGGCTTGAATCGGAAGGGGTACGACTTGGGTCTTATCCTGTAGACTTCTGAATGCCGAGGAGAAGATGATGCGATCGTAATCTACATCGAATCCCAGTCGGGTTTCATCTTGCTGATTTCGCGGTCGTTTCGTCGTATCACCCTCACGTGCCAAGGATAAGAGATGCTCCCAATTCATAGTCATTCCTTTTAAGCGAATATACTTAATTCTATTGCCTTACCTTTAAGATAAAACTACTGATGCGCAAACTTTTAATGATCATAGGGAGCTTGTTAATATTCCCATTGAACTTGTATGCACAAGCATGGGCTAAAGATGTTTTAGCCTCTTCAATAGGGTATCACGACCCCGAAGGCAAATGGAATCAATTTAGTGGAACATTCACAATTAAGGTTGTTTCTAAAGACCGGTCTACTTTTTTAAGGAAAGTATCGATTGACTTGCCAAGAGAATACTTCGAACTTGTACAAACCAGAGAAGATGATATTAAGGTTTATCGTATAGAAAAAGGGGTGTTTGCCACTGAAGATTCAGTGACTCAGGCGAGGACGCTTAAACTGCGTGATTACCATACCTATCTATATGGCTTGCCTATGAAGCTTAAAGATCCTGGTACCCAAATCGATCCTAAAACAGAAAGGGTTGTTTTTTATGGTAAAGAATCTATCCGAATGCGTGTAACCTATGACCCGTTGGTGGGATCTGATACTTGGTATTTCTATTTTGATCCTCAAACCTATGCTCTCACAGCCTATCAATTCTACCATAACGAGGCTATGGGAGATGGTGAGTATATTTTGTTGGATCAGCTAGAAGAAGTAGAAGGAATCAGGATGCCTAAGATTCGCTCCTGGTATTACAACATTGATGAATCTTATCTTGGAACTGATGAACTTGTTAGCGATAAAGATTCCTCGAGTCGATAAACTCATAAACTGGGCCTGGTAAAAGAGGCCTTAGCTCGTGCCCTAATTTTATTTGTTCACGTACATATGATGAAGAGAGTTCGATGATCGGAGCTTTGATTCGTTTTATGCTTTCATGTTTATCAATTTCTTCAAGCGGAGGAGTTCTGAGCGGACTTACTCTTGGATAAACCAGTATTTGATAGTTGGCTAGTAGTGATTCGTAGTTCTTCCATTTGTGAAAATGAGCGAGATTGTCTTCTCCCATAATCAGACAAAAATCGTATTGATAATTGGTTTGTTCTTCTAAGTGTGCAAGGGTGTCAGCCGTATAATTCGGCTGCGGAAGCCCAAACTCAATTTTACTTGCTCTGAACTTCGGATAGTCTTCAATCGCATCGTAGACCATCTGATACCGGTCAATGTCGCTTGCTAGACTAACTTTCTTTTTGAAAGGACTTTTAGGCGTAATGATAAACCAGACTTGATATAAATCACTATTCTCAGCGATGTGGTTCGCCAGAAGAAGGTGTGCCCGATGCATCGGGTTAAATGTCCCAAAAAATAGACCTATTTTCTTCTTTTCACTCATGTTGATAAAAAGGCTCGTACCAGTTCTTCTGTTTCAGATAATGTTGTTGCTAGATCGTCATTAATAATAATCTTATCAAAACGATCAGCTTGATCCAACTCTTGTTGGGCTTTATTTAATCTTACCTGTAGTGTTTTTTCATTATCTGTGTTTCTCAATTTTAATCGACGCTCTAGCGTTTCGATAGAAGGTGGTTGAACGAATACCGTCAAGGTTTTATTTGGAAAGCTGTTTTTAATCGATATACCACCCATTACATCGATGTCGAAGAGCACTGCTTTATTCTCGCTCCAGAGCCGCTTTACTTCTGACTCTAGTGTACCGTAAAACAGGCCTTTATAAACTTCTTCGTATTCTAAGAATTCCTTTTTTCTGATCTTAGTTTTAAAGGTTTCTTCATTTAAGAAATAATAGTCTTCACCATTTTTCTCTGCACCTCTAGGTGCCCTAGTAGTAGCAGATATCGAGAAGGCAAGTGGTAAATCAGTTTGCTCGAGAAGATGCCTTACGATGGTTGTTTTACCGCTGCCTGATGGAGCTGAAAAGACAATTAGTTTATCGGTGTTAAAGGACATTTAGCAGTTGTTCTTTAATTTTTTCCAGTTCATCTTTCATTCGTACCACTTCGCGCTGAATTGCTGCATCATTGGCTTTAGAACCAATTGTATTGATTTCACGTCCAATCTCCTGGGAGATAAAGCCTAGTTTTTTGCCCGGAGACGTACTCTCCGAAGCCGTTTTCTGAAAATAAGACAAGTGATTTTTTAGGCGAACTTTCTCCTCGGTGATATCATATTTTTCGAGATAGTAGATGAGTTCTTGTTCGAATCTGTTCTCATCTACAGATTCTTTAAGTTGTGCCACGGCTTGTTCGAGACGATTTCGAACCCCTTCTCTGCGCTTCTTGTCTAAAACAATAACTTCCTGGAGATGCTTGGCAATTAGATCAATACGCGATTGAATATCGAGCATTAATTGTTCGCCTTCTTGTTTTCTAAAGCCGATTAGGGCTTCGAGAGCTTTATCTATAGCAGTATTTACAATACCTATTTGATTCTCGTCAGCCTCTTGTTTCTCTTGAGTAAGTGACTCTGGCATTTTAAGAGCTAAGGCAAGTGCTGCCAGAGCATCACCTTCTGCGAAATTCTTGATTTGTTCTAAATAAGCACTAACCACAGGCTCGTTGATTTGAGCAGGTATTCTTGCGGTTTCTGACTCGATGTAGATATAGGCCTCCACTTTTCCTCTAGTGAGTCGCTCAGCTATTTTCTTTCGAAAATCGATTTCGTAAGCTCTTAGCGTTTGCGGTAACCTAAGATTGAGGTCAAGGTTTTTACTGTTGAGCGATTTAATTTCAACAGTAATTTTTTCTGAACCTAAGAGCTCTATATGTCGACCAAAGCCGGTCATCGAGTATAACATAGGTCGCAAAGGTAGGAAAAGCCCCCTATTTAAAGTGGCCTAATCCAAATGTTTCTGTAGCTCACACCAGAGTTATCACCGTGGTCTTGAAGTTTAAGTGGACCTGGACCATGCGGTATGTTCTTTGGCCATCCGATATATTCTGTCGTTCCCTTTAATTCGTAGTGGTCTTGAATGAGCACTCCGTTGTGAATCACTGTAATGGTACCAGCTTTTGTAAGGTCTCCTGCCTCGTTGAACTCTGGGGCATGGAATATAATGTCATATGTATTCCACTCACCAGAAGGTACCGAAGCCATGGCTAACGGAATAGATTGTTTATAAATCGAACCCACTTGACCATTTACATAGGTTGGATTATCATTATTGTCTAGAACCTGTATCTCATACTTATCTTGAAGGTATACTCCGCTATTGGCACGAGATTGATTTGATCCTCGTACTGTGGCAGGCGACTTCCATTCTATGTGTAGCTGAACGCTTCCGAAAACGTCTTTGGTTCTGATATCGCCGGTGCGATCGGCCACGGTCATGCTTCCGTCTTCGTTTAAAATCCAAGGAGCATCTCCACCATTGACGCTTTCCCATGCGTCTAATGAAGTACCATCAAATAACACAATAGCATCGCTTGGTGCACTACCGTTAACACCTGGAGTTACCTTTGGTGGTACGGGTTCATAAAGTTCAGTTGCTTCGGGGTTCGTCGGTTCTTGTTCCATATTTGGAGCATTTATTCTTCTGATTTTAATATTTCTGTAAGCTACGGTGTCTCCGTGATCTTGAAGTCCAATTTTACCAGTACGATACTTTCCGAAGGCAGCCCAATCTGCAAACTTCGAATTAGCAACGAGATTGTTCCATCCTTCACCGTGTACTGGGAAGTTTACGATTTCTTCATCGTTTTGAACTACAACTCCCTTATTTGCAAAGTAATCGATAGTGATGGTCATACTGTTCCACTCACCAGCAGCCACTGTAACGTCTTTCGATGGAGCGACCATGTCGTAGAGTGCTCCAGCTTGGTGAGATAACCCAGCCTTTGCGTCGGGATGTCTTTGATTGTCTAATACCTGAATTTCTGGACCGCTTAGGTAAGGCTCAGTGAGACGTTCATCTTCGATAATACCCCAAAAGATTCCGCTATTTGCCCCCTCAGCTACTTTATATTCAAGTGCTAATTCGAAGCTGTGATAGTTTTCTTTGGTAACAATATTGTGGCCTTTTCCCCATTGAGAACCTTCTTTAGGCGGATAAAAAACGAGCGCTTCATCTTCAATCCTCCAAGCTTCTGACATAGAGTCTTGATTATACCGCTTCCATTTATCGGTTGAGGTGCCATCAAACAGCACTTCCCACTGGTTATCTTGAGAAGTAATTTCAGAATTATTCTGAGCGGGGTTTGAACAGCCCATAATAAGGGCTCCAAGTGTGATTAAAGCAGTTATTTTCATAGTCCTAAAATCTTTTTAAGTTCATCTTTGTTGACATCGCCTCCTGCGAAATCGTCAAAGGTTTTTTCGGTGGCTTCAATAATGTGCTCTTTAATAAATGCCGCACCTTCTTTAGCGCCTTGTTCTGGGCTCTTAATACAGCATTCCCATTCCATAACCGCCCAAACATCACAGCCGTATTGAGTAAGTTTAGAGAAAATGGTCTTAAAGTCTACTTGACCATCACCTGGAGATCTATAGCGCCCTGCTCGATCAGACCAATCGTTGTATCCTCCGAAGGCTCCTTTTTTTCCTGTGGGATTGAATTCTGAGTCTTTCACATGGAAGGCCTTAATGAATTCGTGATAATGATCAATATATTCGATGTAGTCAAGTTGTTGAAGTACAAAGTGACTCGGATCGTAGAGAATATTTACGCGTTTATGATTCCCTGTAGCTTCAAGAAAACGCTCGAAGGTATCACCGTCGTGGATATCTTCTCCTGGATGCACTTCGTAACAAACATCGACCCCTTCTTTGTCGAAATGATTCAAAATAGGCATCCATCTTTTGGCCAATTCTTCGAACCCCATTTCAACTAAACCAGCAGGTCGTTGTGGCCATGGATGCATCGTGTGCCAGAGCAGAGAACCTGAAAAGGTTGCATGTGCACTAAGTCCTAAACGTCTACTTGCCGTGGCTGCCTTTTTTACCGTATCAACTGCCCACTGCGTCCTAGCCTTAGGATTGTTTTTTACGGCATCAGGTGCAAAATTGTCAAACATTAGATCATAGGCCGGATGCACCGCTACTAATTGTCCTTGAAGGTGTGTCGACAGTTCGGTAATTTCTAATCCAAATGAAGCGATTTTACCTTTGAGCTCATCGCAATAGTCTTGGCTTTCAGCCGCTTTGTCTAAATCTATTAAGAAGGATTCCCAAGTAGGAATCTGAATTCCTTTATATCCTAAATCTGCAGCCCATTGACACAATCCCTCAAGAGAATTAAATGGGGGTTTACTGTCGATAAACTGCGCTAGAAATACCGCAGGTCCTTTAATCGTTTTCATAAGGTTGTTTTTATTTTTGAGAATCTAGTGTGACCCAAACATTTCCTTTAGCGTTAGACTCCACGCTAGCCTCAATGAAGTTCATTCCTCGAAGACCATCGGTTACTGTTGGGTAGGCTCCTTCATGATAGGTTTCTCCTCGAATCGCTCTCGCAACTCCTAGGTAAATATTTGCCATTGCGTCGAAAAGACCTTCTGGGTGTCCTGGCGGTACTTTTGTGCCGTCTAATGAGAACTCACTGTTATACCCGTGTCCAGGTTTTAGTACCTGCATCGGTTGTCCCTCTTTTAATAGGTATAAGTAATTCGGGTTTTCTTGTTCCCATTTAATCCCTCCCTCGTTACCGTAGACCGATAGAATAATATTATTTTCCTCTGCCGTTGCAATCTGACTTGAACGAACTACACCTTTCACGTGCTTATCTAAGCGAACCAATACTGTGGCGTCGACATCCATCACATTATCATCGTATAAGAAATTAAAGTCGCTTAAGACTTCCTTAACTTCTAGACCTGTAGTGTATTCTACCAGGTTAAAGGCGTGCACTCCGATGTCTCCAATACAGCATGAGATTCCTGATTTTTCAGGATCTAGTCTCCATGTTGCTTTTCTAGAGGCCTCGTCATGGATGATTGGGTTGATCCATCCCTGATAATATTGTACGTCTACTTTATGAACATCACCAATAGCGCCTGAACGAATCATTTCTCTCATCTGGCGTACCATGGGATATCCGGTGTAGGTGTGTGTGAGTGCGAAGACGGCTCCACCTTTTTCTTGAAGCGTGGCGATTTCTTTAGCTTCCTCATAAGTGGTAGTCATCGGCTTTTCACAGATGACATTGAATCCATTTTCGAGAAGCGTTTTAGCCATCGGAAAATGAAGAAAGTTAGGGGTCAGGATACTAACCACCTGCATGCGTTCCTCTTCGGGAAGTGCGTTTTCTGCAGCGACTAATTCTTCAACGGTGGCATAAATACGATTCGTAGGAATGTCGATATGCTTTGCAAATTCGATACTTACATTTTTGTCTGGATTGAAAACCCCTCCGACAATTTCGTAGTTATCATTAATAAAAGCTGCAATTCGGTGAACAATTCCAATAAGAGAGTCACCACCACCGCCTAATATTCCAAGCTTGATTTTTTTCGGCATAATTATGATTTGTATTCAACTTTTTCGGAACGGAAAAATACCGCAAATAACACAAAAACCCCAATAGCAAATAGCGCAGGGAAAATCCAAATTTGTTTCCAGTCATGGCCACCAGCGCTAAGAGCGTAGCTGTCAGTGATTTGTCCGGCGATCCAGAATCCAACAAGCATACCTACCCCATAGGTAGCCAGTGTAATCAGACCTTGAGCTGCACTTTTAACACTGTCACCTGCCTTTGTGTCTGTATATATTTGACCCGAAACGAAAAAGAAATCATAGCAAATACCATGAAGTGCGATTCCGATAAGTAATAATAATACTCCATCGTCAGCATTCCCAATTGAGAACAGAAAATAGCGAACAGCCCAAGCGGCCATACCTACTAAAATGGTCTTCTTGAATCCGAAGCGGGTGAAGAAAACGGGCAGAAGAAGCATGAAGAGAACCTCTGAAATTTGTCCAATAGTCATTTTACCCGCTGGATTGGCGACTTCAATTTCACCTAAAAACTGCGCAGCGTGTTGATAATAGAAGGCTAGCGGAATACAAATAAGCACTGATGATAAAAAGAATATTAAAAAGTTTCTGTCTTTTAGAAGGCTAAGCGCATCAAGACCTAGAATATCACTAATTTTTACTGCTCCTTCTTTGGTTGTGGGTGGAGTTTTCGGTAGCGTAAAACTGAATAATCCTAAGATCGCTGAGGCGATACCTGTCATTAAAAAAGTATTTCTAAGAGCTCCTTGTGCCACTGATTCTGGCGCGTCCCATTTGAACACAAAACTGATAATTAATCCAGCAACGATCCATCCGATGGTTCCAAATACACGAATAGGAGAAAATTCTTTTGCAGGGTTTGTCATTTGATTAAATGAAACAGAATTCACAAGGGCGAGCGTTGGCATGTAAGCGATCATATACCCTAATACATAAGGATAGAACACTTCAAAGTTTTCTGCTACCGACATTTGGTACATTAAAAATGCCCCTAAAAGGTGAAGAACTCCTAGAATTCTCTCTGCATTGAAATATCGATCGGCGATAAGGCCAATAATAAATGGAGCAATTATCGCCCCCCAACTTTGTGTTGAATAGGCCATGGCACTTTCTGATCCTGATGCTCCTAAGGTGCTCGGTAAGAAAATACCCATTGTAACAAACCAGCCACCCCAGATGAAAAATTCTAGGAACATCATTAGTGAAAGTTGAATACGTGTGCTTGTTTTCATAATTGGAAAATGTGGAGATTAGTGTTGTTATCTTGTTAAAGTTTGCCTTTAAAGGCCAATAAATGTAGAAAAATATCGTTGGTTTCTCTAAATTGTGCTAACTAAACTATTGACAAGTATGAGTAAATTTTATTTCAACGAGGAGCAAGAATCGTATGATGCCATTGTCGTTGGTACCGGAATAAGCGGTGGATGGGCGGCAAAAGAGTTATGCGAAAATGGCTTGAAGACCTTAGTTCTCGAGAGAGGACCCATGAAAAAACACCGCGAAGATTATCCAACAGCTAATCTTGATAATTGGGATCTTCCTAATGGAGATCGTTTGACAGTTGAAGAGCAGGCAAGACAACAAAAACAATCACGTACTGGATATACCACTCGGAAATCATCTGCGCATTGGTTTGTAGATGATATCGACCATCCTTACAATGAAATAGAACGTTTTGACTGGATGCGTGGTTACCATGTGGGAGGACGTTCAGTGATGTGGGGAAGACACTCTTATCGTTGGAGTGATATCAACTTCGAAGCAAATGCTCGTGAAGGGATTGCTGTTGATTGGCCTGTTCGATATAAGGATATTGCACCCTGGTATTCACATGTAGAAAAGTTTATCGGAGTCGCTGGGGAAGCACTTGGATTAACTCAGCTTCCCGATAGTGAATTCGAACCTCCAATGCCTTTTAATTGTGCTGAGGAAAAAATTAAAGATAAAGTTGCCGAGCATTTTGATGGTCGTGTCGTTACACCAGGACGTGTGGCACACATTACCAGTGATAAGCAATTTGATGGTGATGGTCGTATCCGTTGTCAGTACAGAAACCGTTGTATCAGGGGATGTCCTTTCGGGTCATACTTCAGTAGCCTTTCATCAACACTTCCAGTTGCCGAGCGTACAGGAAATATGACACTTCGTCCCGATTCTATTGTAAGCGAGGTGATTTACGATGCAGATACTCAAAAGGCTACAGGTGTTAAGGTTATTGACCGCGTAACTAAAGAAGAATTTGAGTTCAAAGCAAAAGTAGTTTTCCTATGTGCTTCTGCTATTGCTTCAACCTCAATTCTTATGCAATCACGTTCTGATCGTTTCCCTAACGGTTTAGGAAATGATAGTGGCCAGTTGGGTCGAAATATAATGGATCACCATTTTCATGTAGGGGCTTCTGGTGTAATCGAAGGGCTTGAAGATAAATACTACAAAGGCCGTAAGGTTGCGGGTTGGTATGTGCCTGCGTTTAGAAATATTGGTGGATCAACGAATCGCACTGACTTCAAACGAGGATATGGTTATCAAGGTGGAGCAAGTCGCGGTGATTATTCTGAACTGGTTGCCGAAGCCAAATTTGGACCGAAATTAAAAGAGAATATTTTGGGTCCGGGTCAGTGGAATGCGACCTTCTTCGGATTCGGAGAAATTCTTCCCTATGAGGACAATCAATTTACTTTAGATTATGATAAACTAGACCAATGGGGTCTTCCAACGCCTACCTTTAATGCAACGATTCGTGAAAATGAATATGCCATGCGTAAGGATATGGTTGATCAAGCTGTTCAGATGCTTGAAAAAGCTGGAGCAAAGAACATTTCTCCGTATGACGGGAATTATGCACTTGGTCTTGGTATCCATGAAATGGGTACAGCTCGCATGGGACGTGATCCTAAGACATCGGTACTTAACGGGAATAACCAAGTACACACTTGTAAAAATGTTTATGTAACTGACGGTTCTTTCATGACATCAGCAAACTGTGTGAACCCATCGCTAACTTATATGGCGTTTACAGCACGTGCTGCGAATCATGCGGTTAAAGAACTTAAAAATGGAAATATCTAATGGAAAGAAGAGACGCACTTAAGAATTTAGGAAAAGCTTTCGGTTTTGCGGTAGCTACTCCTACGGTATTATCGATTCTGCAGAGTTGTAGCTCTTCAGATGGATTATCATGGGCTCCACAATTTTTCTCAAGCGAAGAAGGTTCATTTTTAGTAAAGGCAATCGATGTGATTCTGCCAGCTACAGATACTCCTTCTGCTTCTGAAGTAAATGTTCATGTATTTATTGACAAGTTAATTGCCGAATGTTATGATGAGGGTGGACAAAAATGGGTAAAGAATTTAATGTCGGCCTTTACAACTTATGTAACAGAAGCATCAGGGGCAACATCTCTTGGAGCTGTTAGCGAGGCGAATCTCGTAGATAGCTTTACCATTTTGTTTGGTGAAAGAGATGAGTCTATTCCGTCAGAGGCCTATGACTTCGCTGGAAATCTTAGAAATATGACAATCAGTGCTTACCGGGGGTCTGAGTATATCGGCGAGAATGTTCTTGCTTATCTGCCTGTACCTGGTGAGTATGTTGCCTGTGACGACCTACAAACCCTTACTGGAGGAAAAGCTTGGTCAGAATAAGACTTCAATAGTTTAAGTAAAAAAGCCCGCACCATTTGGTACGGGCTTTTTTTGTGACCCTTAATTACTTATGGCAGTGAGCAGTTAAGAACCACACATCAAACAATCGTCATCTCCTTGTCCCTCTTTCGATCTCCGAATGAGTTCTTTCATTTCTTCTGGACTCATTGGTTCGACATCTACTTCTTTTTCACGAATACTTGCTGCATCTTGCTCAGCTACTTTAATCTGCCCTTCAGCTGATACCGCTACCGGAGCGGCTTTCTTCGTGTTGTCTACTGTGAATTTGATAGCATCTGTGGCAGCCTTCGTTCTGAGGTAATACATCCCCGTTTTTAAACCGCTTTTCCACGCATAGAAATGCATTGAAGTCAACTTGCTAAAGCTCGCATTTTCCATGAATAGGTTCAGTGATTGAGACTGATCGATAAAATAACCTCTGTGACGACTCATATCGATAATGTCTTTCATGCTGAGTTCCCATGCAGTTTTGTAAAGCGCTTTAATATCTTCTGGTATTCCATCAATATGTTGAATCGAACCATTAGCTCTCATGAGTTCTTGCTTCATACTTTCATTCCATAAGCCCAGACGAACTAAATCTCTCAAAAGGTGCTTGTTCACTACAATAAACTCTCCAGATAGTACACGGCGAGTATAGAGGTTTGAAGTATATGGTTCAAAGCACTCATTATTACCCAGTATTTGAGAGGTTGATGCTGTAGGCATAGGAGCGACAAGAAGTGAATTTCTTACACCGTGTTTCTTTATCTTTTTACGAAGTGCATTCCAATCCCATCGGCCTGATAGCTCGTCATCTTTGATTCCCCAGAGTTCATATTGAAACTTACCATCGGATATTGGGGATCCCTT
>JAAZVG010000074.1 GCA_018623655.1 Flavobacteriaceae bacterium | reverse complement strand
TAGATCGGAGGTAAGTTATCAATCCACCAGAACTGGCTAGAAGATGAAGAGCTTTGACCATTTTGGTTTCTCTCACTCTGTGCATAGTTAAGTGAAGTATTTACGTTGATAAAATCACCTATTTTATGGGTTGCTGCTAGACGACCGTTTAATCTTTGGTAGTCAGTGTTAGAAGCATAACCTTTATCATCGATGAATCCTATAGAAGTATAAACTGATGAATTTTCGTTCACGTTAGAAACGGTTACATTCACCTCATTACGGTTCGCATCTTGAAAAGCAAACTCTTCCCAGTTTTCTGGAGTATATCTTCTAGAAACTCCTGAGCGAACTTGGCCCGTTGCAGGGTCGATAAGGTTTCCTACATTTATATTTCCGTCTTCAGTTGTTCCAACATTCCACATATTGTAGATTGGTGAAATATCTGACACGCCGGCATTACCAGGAAATTCGAAAAGGTTAGCATTAGCGTAAGCAACAGCTGCTGCCTGGTCACCTTCGTTTTCGATTAAACCTCTTTGGTAAGTACCTTCCCATGCAATTCCAATATATTCCTCAGGAGAACGAATGGTTTCATACCGTCCCATACCCTGATAGTTGGTACCTGATTTAACTTGAACGCTTACACTGTTTCCGTTGTCTTTACCTCTTTTGGTAGTAATAACAATTACCCCATTGGCTCCACGAGCTCCGTAAAGTGATGTTGCAGAAGCATCTTTGAGAACAGTAACCGATTTAATATCGTTAGGATTGATGTCGTTTAGACTCCCACCGAAAGGGGCATCATCTACAATGTATAAAGGGGCTTGGCTACCATTTACAGAACCAAAACCACGAATACGAATTGTCGATACGGTACCTGGCTGTCCAGAAGTGTTAAAAACACTAACCCCCGCTACCTCTCCAGCTAGTGCTTGAGATACGTTGGTAAATGATTTTTGTGAGATGTTCTCTCCGTCTACGACTTTCGCAGATCCAGCGAATGATTTCTTAGATACTTCACCGAAACCAGTAACAACCACCTCGTCGAGTTGGTTAGATGGTTGAAGTGAAACATCGATGTTGCTTTGACTGCCAACAGTAATCTCGACAGTTTGGTAACCTACGAAACTAAATTCAAGAATCGCGTTGGCCCCAACCGAAATAGAGTAGTTACCATCGAAGTCAGAAGCTGTACCATTTCGAGTACCTTTTTCTATGACAGTCGCACCAGGAAGTGGAATTCCCGATTCATCTGTCACACTACCTGATACGGTCTGTTGCGCTACAGTCACTTGTACTGCTAGCAAACACACCAGTAGAAAATTGATGTAGTTTCTCATAACATTTGGTTTACAATAACTATTTTGTTTAAGATAATTGGTAAAATTACAAACAAAATATTAAAAAAAACACAATTTCTAAGAATATACTACCGTATAATTAAATGATATTTATCATAATTGATAAAAATATTTTAATATCTCAACAGAATGTTTAATGAGAGATCTATTTGAAGGTCTATTAAAATTGAAGCCACCAGAGTGAAATAACTTCAAATAAAAAAAGCCGATAAAAATCGACTTTTTAATGCTCTGCGGTCTGGACGGGACTCGAACCCGCGACCCCCTGCGTGACAGGCAGGTATTCTAACCAACTGAACTACCAGACCAAAAAATTTTCGCCCTAAAAGCGGGGGCAAATATAATCTTTTTTACACCTTGTCCAAAAAGGAACAAAAAAAAGCGATTAAAAAATCACTCTCTTTTTTTCAAGAATAGGAAAATGAAATTATAAGGCAGCCTCAATGGCTTCTGCATAAACATTTTTAGCAGCCACTCCCACTTGGCGATTTACTATTTCACCGCCTTTGAAAACTAATACTGTTGGAATATTTCTAACACCGTATTGAGCCGCATACTGCTGATTGCTGTCCACGTCAACTTTACCTATGATTGCTTTTCCTTCATATTCAGCAGCAAGCTCATCGATGATTGGTCCGACCATTCTGCAGGGACCGCACCAGGCTGCCCAAAAGTCAACAACTACTGGTTTATCTGAGTTGAGTACTACCTCTTCAAAAGTTGCGTCTGTTATTTCTTGTGCCATAATAATCAATTAAAGTTCAAATTTAGGGATTTAAAATGAGTTCATTTAGTAAAGTTGATAGGGTATATTTTGTTCATCAAGATAGTAAAGTAAGTCCTTCGTAATTGCTACTTTTTCTTTTCTACTTTTTAGCGTGAGTTGAAGGTCTTTTTCGTGCAATGTTATATTGAGCGGTTTACTTCCCTTATGTTGCTTTAATCGTTGTTGTAAGACTTTTATGAGTTCGGGATTGAGTTCATGGGCCTTAAAATGAAGATTGATTTTTTTGGATAAGCTCTCAATTACATCTTGCAGTAATTTCACCTCATTGAATTGAAGTCTAGGCTCTCCTCGAGTGGTACCATCGCCAATAGGATATCCCTCTTTTACAAGTAAGCGCAAGTAAAGAAAATTAGATTCCTTAAAGAAATGTTCAAACTTTAGAAACTCCTCTGAAAAAACTCGGAACTGATATGAACCACTGAAATCCTCTAAGGTAAAAGTTCCCCAACGTTTACCATTTTTAGAAATTCTAGCTTCTGCCATTGTTACTACGCCACCTACCGTAACTTCACGTCCTACGAATGGAGTAAGATCAACGTTTAAATCCGATAACCGATTCTTTGTAAAATGTTGGAGTGTTTTTTTAAAATCATCTAGCGGATGACCAGTGAGGTACAGTCCTACAACTTCTTTCTCCTTTCTTAAGAGCTCCATCGTTGGCCATGGCGTACAAGGTGGAATTTCTGGCTCACTAATTTGAGCAATAGGATCGTCTGCAAATAAACTCACCTGTGAAGCATTTTCGTTTTCTTTGAATCGGATAGCCGACTTTATAATCTTTTCTAAGTAGTTTATACCGTCATTTGATTCCTGAAAATACTGACTTCGCAAGGCTCCAAAAGAATCAAAAGCGCCTGCAATAGCTAAGTTTTCAAAGGTTCTTTTATTCGCCGACCTAAGGTCGATTCGTTTGGCTAGTTCAAACACCGATTTGAAAGGTCCAGACTCTTTTCTTTCTCCAACTATGGTCTCGACGGCACTTTTTCCTACTCCTTTAATTGCTCCCATCCCAAAACGGATTGCGTTTTGAGCATTGACTCCAAATTTATAAAAGGATTCATTAACGTCAGGGCCAAGAACTGCAATTCCCATGCGTTTTGCTTCCTCCATGAAAATGGTTACTTGCTCTAGTTGGTTCATATTGTTAGAGAGCACGGCGGCCATATATTCTGCAGGATAATGAGCTTTCAGGTAGGCTGTCTGATAGGCGATGTAGGCGTAACAAGTTGAGTGACTCTTGTTGAAAGCGTAACTGGCAAATGCCTCCCAGTCCTTGTAAATTTTTTCTAGAATCTCTTTGGGGTGTCCTTTTGTAATTCCTCCATTGATGAACTTTGGACGTAGTTCGTCGATAAGGTCTTTTTTCTTCTTACCCATGGCCTTTCTCAGTACGTCAGCTTCACCTTTAGTGAACCCACCTAATTTCTGAGATAAGAGCATCACTTGTTCTTGATAGACGGTAATCCCATAAGTGTTTTCCAAATATTCCTTCATTTCAGGAAGGTCATAGGTTATAGGTTCCTTACCGTGTTTTCTGGCTATGAAGCTAGGAATGTATTCCAGTGGTCCCGGACGATAAAGAGCGTTCATAGCGATTAAGTCGTCAAAGGAAGATGGTTTTAACTCCTTTAAATACTTCTGCATCCCACGAGACTCGTATTGAAAAATTCCAATGGTTTCTCCCCGCTGAAAGAGTTCGTAAGTCTTTTCGTCTTCAAGGGAGAACTCATCCGGATTGAGTTTGATGCCGGTTCTCGCCTTGATTATTTTTAAGGTGTCTTTGATAAGGGTAAGGGTTTTTAATCCTAGAAAGTCCATTTTTAGTAACCCAGCACTCTCAACTACAGAGTTATCAAATTGAGTCACCCACATCTCCGCATCCTTAGCCGTCGCTACAGGTACGAAGTCAGTAATGTCACTCGGGGTTATAATAACTCCACAAGCATGGATTCCTGTATTACGTAATGTTCCTTCTAATCTTTTTGCTACTTGTAGAGTGTTCCCAAGATCGTCTTTACTTTTAGAAATCTGTTGTAGCTCTGCTATTCTTTGAGCTTCTTCACTTCGGTAATTCTTTTGAAGTGATTTTGAATCTAGCTCAAGCACCTTTGCAAGCTTTGTCATATCGGGCAAAAGTTTGGCTAATCGATCGGCCTCATTTAGAGGTAAATCAAGTACTCTAGCCGTATCTCGAATTGATGATTTGCCTGCCATGGTGCCATAGGTGATGATTTGCGCCACCTGATTTGATCCGTACTTATCAATAACATAATTGATCACTTTTTGTCGCCCTTCGTCGTCAAAGTCGATATCAATATCAGGCATAGACACTCTATCTGGATTTAAGAACCGCTCGAAAAGCAGATCGTACTTAATAGGGTCTATGTTCGTGATTCCTAAGCAGTATGCCACGGCTGAACCCGCAGCAGAGCCTCTCCCCGGACCAACCGAAACACCCATTTCTCTGGCTTTTCTAATGAAATCTTCTACGATTAAAAAGTAACCAGGGTAACCCGATTGTTCGATGGTGTTCAACTCGAATTTTAAGCGTTCTTCAATTTCTGAACTTATTTCTTCGTATCGTTTTTTAGCCCCTTCGAAAGTCAGGTGTTTGAGGTATGTGTTTTCTCCTCTTTTTCCGTTATCGATCTTATCTTCTTTAGATTCAAATTCTTGGGGGATGTCGAATTTTGGAAGTAACACATCCCGATACAGCGCATAATTTTCTACTTTATCGAGAATACGAGAGGTGTTTTCTATTGCCTGAGGTAAATCGGCAAACAGTGCTTTCATCTCCTTAGCACTTTTAAAATAATATTCACTATTCGGAAGCCCATATCGGTAACCTCTTCCTCTTCCAATGGGAGTCTCTTTAAGTTCTCCTTCTTTGACACAGAGAAGAATATCCTGTAATTCTTGATCCTCTTTAGATCGATAAAAATTATTGTTAGTAGCAACTAGATGGATTTCGTGCTTTTTGGCAAGTGTTATGAGCTGCTGATTAACTCTATTTTCTTCTTCTTGGCTGTGACGCTCGAGTTGAAGGTAAAAATCGTCTCCAAAGTTTTCTTTGAACCATTCAAGTGCCTCTTCGGCTTGCCTTTCACCTACATTAAGCAATTTGGCTGAGATTTCACCTCTTGTACCACCTGATAAGGCAATTAATCCTTCCTTATGGCTAACAAGAAGTTTCTTGTCAATTCTCGGAATGTAGTAGAAGCCTTCGGTATATGCTTTAGAGCTGAGTTTGGTAAGGTTATGATACCCTTGTTTGTTCTTAGCTAGTAACACGATTGGATAACCAAGATCTTTTATCTTTTTATTGAGACAATCTTCGACCATAGCCAATTCACAACCAATCACTCCTTTAATTGGGTTCTCGGGATGGGATTTATTATGAGCTGCCACAGCACTTACGAAGCTGAATGATCCCATCATATTACCCGTATCGGTAAGAGCGACACCAGGCATTTCGAGTTCTGCAGCCACTGCAACAAGCTCGGCGGGTTTCATGGTGGCTTGTAAAATAGAAAATTGAGAATGATTATGTAGATGTGCGAATGAGAGATGACTTACTTCTTCACTCTCACCCAGTATCCTATGGTGTTCTTCAGATTGGAGATCTTTGACTATTAATTTCTCAGAAGCCGCCTTCAAGTTCTTGTGCCTTAGACCTACTGATTTTATGGGATTTGGATTTGCGATTTTGAATTGCTCGAGAATCTCTTCTGTAACACCCAAAGAGGCAGCGTCAAATTCACCGATTCTAATAAGTTCAAAAAAACATCGAGCTGTTGCTTCAACATCAGCACTTGCATTATGAGCCTCCTCAAACGTAGTTTCAAATAATCTTTGGTGTAATTCTGATAGGGTAGGTAGCTTGAATTTTCCGCCTCTACCTCCCGTTAGTTGACAAAGGTTTGCAGTACGCTCGGTGCAAGTATCTAAGATCTTTTTTTCTAGAAGTGTCGTTGTTATCCCCATTCGATAGAACTCTGCTCCCATAATGTTGAGGTCAAAATCGATATTCTGACCAACTACAAAGTCAGATTTTAGAACGGTTTCCTCAAAAGCATTAAGAACCTGACTTAGCTCACGCCCTTCTTTTATTGCAAGAGCAGTAGAAATTCCATGAATTTTTTCTGACAGAAAAGGAATGTCAAAACCCTCGGGTTTGATTAAAAAGTCTTGATGGTCTATCAGTGCTCCCTTATGATTGTGAAGTTGCCAAGAAATTTGAACCGCTCTAGGCCAATTTTCTGAGTCACTAACCGGTGCTCTATAGTTTTTCGGAAGACCGGTTGTTTCAGTATCAAAAATGAGGTACAGCATCAGGTGAGTTAACTTTTAGAACAAATAAAAATAGCACAATATTGAGGCTTGGATAACTAAACATTTCGATTATCTTTGCACGACTTTTAAACAATGTATTAATAACCGAGGTCGTGAACCTCAAAAATTTAATGTGATATGCCTGTAAAAATTAGATTACAACGCCATGGTAAAAAAGGAAAGCCCTTCTATTGGGTAGTTGCAGCCGACTCAAGATCGAAACGTGACGGTAAATTCCTAGAAAAACTTGGTATCTACAATCCGAACACGAACCCTGCTACTGTTGAAATCGACATCGACTCGGCGGTTAAATGGTTACAGAATGGTGCTCAACCAACTGATACAGCGCGTACACTGCTTTCTAGAAAGGGAGCGCTTTTAAAGCATCACTTAGTTAAAGGTGTAGCGAAAGGAGCTCTTACTGAGGAGCAGGTGGAAGAGCGTTTTTCAGCCTGGTTAACTGAAAAAGAAAAGGCGAATACTGCCGAAATTTCTGAACTGAATAAAGCAAAAGAAGCTGCGAAGGCTAAGGCTCTAGAAGCTGAGAAAGAAGCTAATGAAAAACGTGCAGCTGAGATTGCTGCCGCTAATGCTCCTGAACCTGAGGTAACTGAGGAAGCTGTAGAAGAGGTGGCTGAAGAAGCTCCTGCACAGGAGTCTTCTGAAGAAACAGTTGAAGCACCTGCTGCTGAAGAGGCTGTAGAAGAGGTCGCTGAGGAAGCTGTAGAAGAGGTGGCTGAAGAAGCTCCTGCTACTGAAGAAGCTCCTGCAGAGGAGTCTTCTGACGAAGAGAAACCAGCTGAATAATTGGTTTTATGCGACTCGAGTCCTGCTATCAACTAG
>JAAZVG010000006.1 GCA_018623655.1 Flavobacteriaceae bacterium | reverse complement strand
TCCATTTATGCAAAAACTAACAGAAGGCGGAGGTATCTATAGATACTTACAAAGCGTACAAGCCTATGTTTCCCCTCCGATTGCAGCTGCTTTTCTTCTCGGTATTTTCTATAAAAAAATTAACGCGAAAGGTGCAGTGGCTGCGCTATGGACTGGATTTTTTCTAGGAATGGCTCGTCTCGTTCTAGAATACATGACCCAAGAAGGTGGTTTGCAGTTAACCGAAGGAGGAATGATTGATACACTCGTTACAATGAATTTTCTACACTATGCAATCTTCTTATTTGTGGTCAGTATTGCGGTAATGGTTCTTGTCAGTCTTTCAAATACGGCTGCGGCCAAAGAGGTAGAAGCAGGCTTAGTTTACCAGCGTGGAGCAGCTGCCTCTACAGAGCAAAAAACGCAACCTATTGAGCGCTATCTTACCATCGCGATTATTCTGGTCGTTCTTTTCTTGTGGTATTATTTTAGGTAGGTTGGATCGCTTTATCTTGATTACATTTGTCCCGATAAAACAAGGGTATGAGAAGTAGTCGTAACGCCTTCATCTTTGATCTTGACGGGGTAATTGTAGATACAGCCAAATACCATTATTTGGCATGGAAAAAATTAGCCGACCATTTAGGCATCTTCTTCGATGAAATAGAGAACGAGAAGTTTAAGGGAGTAAGCCGTCAAAAGAGTCTCGAATTACTACTGCAGAGTGGCGGAATCAGTGCCTCAGAATCTGATTTTAATCAGTGGATGCACGAAAAAAATGAAGATTATTTGAACCTCATTCAAGACATGACTGAGGATGAAATTCTCATCGACGTCAAAAAAGTTTTAGATTACCTCAAAGTCAGAGATCAAGGGATAGCTTTGGGCTCGGCGAGTAAGAACGCCACTTTAATTCTTGACCGTGTTGGGCTTACCTCTTACTTCGAAGTAATTATAGATGGTAATAAGGTTACAAAAGCGAAACCAGACCCTGAGGTTTTTATTCAAGCTGCAAGCGGATTGAATGTGTCGCCTATTCATTCGGTGGTTTTTGAAGATGCGATTGCTGGGGTTGAAGCGGCCAATCGAGCTGGCATGTACAGTATAGGTGTTGGAGATACCGAGACACTGCAGCATGCCAAACATCTCGTTGAAGATTTTACCGAGTTAACACTTCCATTTTTAGATCAATTAATCGATAGATAATAGATGAATCAAAGCTTAGTAGAGGCCAGTGAGTGGTCGATCATAGAATCCAAGTATAGTCCTGAAACCGTAGTTTCTGCAGAGAGCCTTTTTAGCTTGGGTAATGGCGCCATGGGCCAGCGCGCAAACTTTGAAGAGAATTACAGCAAGGATACGTTTCAAGGAAGCTATATAGCTGGGGTTTATTATCCAGATAAGACCAAGGTAGGATGGTGGAAAAATGGATACCCAGAATATTTTGCAAAGGTTTTGAATGCTCCGAATTGGATCGGTATTGAAGTGCTGATTTCAGGTGAAGAGCTTGATATTGCGGCTGCCGCTGAAGTTTTGAATTTTCGCCGAGAGTTGAATATGAAAGAGGGCTGGTATTGCAGGATCTTTGAGGTCATCTTAAATAATGGAGCCCACCTAAAGGTGAAATCGACTCGTTTTTTAAGCCTTGCCCTCGATGAAGTTGGGGCTATTTCTTATGAAATCATACCTCTTAACCAAGCTATTGATCTAGAGATTCGTCCTTATCTAGATAGCGGCATAAAGAATAGAGATAGCAATTGGGATGACGCATTCTGGTCGACTACTGGTGTTACTCAAAAAGGAAATCGCGCCTTCATTGAAGCTCACACCAACAAGACGAAGTTCTATACGTGCACCTTCATGCAGTCTAATTTAGAAGTTGATCAGCGCGCTATCAAGCCTGCGGGGGAGGTATGTACTGATACCAAAGCTTCAATACATTATGTTACCCGTGTAAATTCGGGACAAACGGCAAGGTTAACGAAGTTCGGTGGATACACGGTTTCTAGATATCACACTAAAGAAAACCTAGTAGCGGCAGCTAATGAGGCCTTAGATAAGGCAAGTGGATTCGGGTTTTCAGGGCTTCTTGATCTTCAAAAATCAGCATGGGCTGCGATCTGGGAGCGATCAGATATTGAAATCAAAGGCGATGTAGAGGCTCAACAAGGTATTCGTTACAATATTTTTCATCTCAATCAGACCTATTTAGGTAAAGATCCTGACTTGAATATAGGCCCTAAAGGATTTACAGGTGAGAAGTATGGCGGAAGCACCTATTGGGATACCGAGGCTTATTGTTTGCCTTTTTACATGGTAACTAAGAGTGAAGAGGTAGCTAGGAATCTTCTTGCCTACCGATACAGACAACTTCACAAGGCTATCGAAAATGCTAAGATGTTGGGTTTCACTGGTGGTGCGGCTTTGTATCCGATGGTTACAATGAACGGAGAAGAGTGTCATAACGAGTGGGAAATCACCTTTGAGGAAATCCATAGAAATGGTGCTATTGCCTTTGCAATTTTCAATTATGTCAGATTTACCGGAGATTATAGTTATATCCCGGAGATGGGGTTAGAGGTACTGATTGCTATTGCAAGATTTTGGGAGCAGCGAGTTAATTATTCTGAAGAAAAGCAGGCGTATGTGATGCTCGGGGTCACTGGCCCCAACGAATACGAAAATAACGTTAATAATAATTGGTATACCAATTATATCGCTAGGTGGTGCTTACAATACACCAAGCGACAAGTTGAGAAGGTTCAAGACGGATACCCAGAAGATTACCAACGAATTATCGGAGTAACCAAACTCACCGCAAACGAACTTTCGAATTGGGAAGAGATTGCCGAAAATATGTACTTCCCATACAGTGAGTCTAAAGAGGTGTTCTTACAACAAGACGGCTTTTTAGATAAGGATTTAAAACCGGTTAGCGAACTAGGGGTAGCAGATCGCCCAATCAATCAAAAATGGTCATGGGATCGTATTTTAAGATCGCCATACATCAAACAAGCCGATGTTCTTCAAGGATTCTATTTCTTTGAAGATCACTTTTCGGTAGAACAATTAGAGAAGCACTTTGATTTTTACGAACCTTTAACGGTTCACGAATCTTCACTTTCGCCATGTATTCACAGTATTCAGGCAGCTAAGCTCGGTCGAATGGATCAGGCTTATCAGCTGTACCTCAGAACTTCAAGACTTGATCTTGACGATTATAACAAGGAGGTTCATCAAGGGCTTCATATTACTTCTATGGCGGGTACTTGGCTGAGTATCATTGAAGGTTTTGCAGGTCTTCGATTGATTGAGGATAAACTCCACTTTAATCCGCAAATTCCTTTAGAATGGGAAAGTTATAAGTTCTCAATTACCTTTAGATCAAGAACGATTGATATCATGGTATCTAAGAATGCAGCTACATTCACTCTTCGATCTGCCGAATTATCAATGAGTATTAGAATTAAGGGTGAGCGAATCGAATTAAAACCCGAAGAGAAGTATATCTATAGTTTATAACTCATGCTCAGATTCAGAATAATCTCAAGATCTGTTGAAAATGAAAAGCTTGTCCTATTTTTGAATAAGAATGAAGAAGATCGAGTAATCGACCTCGAAGATTATAAGGAATTGAGGGGCTTTGATCGTTATTACGACCCAATAAATGAAATTGAATCCCCGAAATCAGAGTTTTTAAAGATTAAGTCACGTTCTTTTTTATTAATACAATTGAAGTCATGAGAAAAAGCATTTTAGTTACTATTGCAATGATTCTAAGTTCTTGCCAAATGGGTTCTTCAGAAGATTTTCTTGTCATTGGTCATCGTGGAGCGATGGGTTATGTGACTGAAAATACGATTGCATCGGTTGAGAAAGCGATTGATTTAGGCGTATCGATAGTTGAAATTGATGTATTCCGCATTCGATCTGGGGAGGTTGTTGTTTTTCATGATGATCGCGTTGACGATTTGACCAATGGTGCGGGTGAGATAGAAGATTTATATATGACTGAAGTGTTAGCGTTGACCCTTCAAGGGGGACATAAAATTCCTAAACTTCAAGATATTCTTAAGGCTGTAGATGGTCGAATTTCTCTAAATATTGAGCTTAAAGGGGCCAATACTGCAGCTAAAGTCAACCAAATAATTAATTACTACAGTTTACACCAAGGTTGGAACCTTGATCAGTTTGTGATTTCTTCCTTTCGATGGGATGAGCTTGAGAAAATGAGAGAATTAAACCCAGAGGTAGCTATTGCAGTGCTTACAGAGAAAGATCCTTTAAATGCGATCTCTATGGCTGAAAAGCTAGGTGCGATTGCAATTAATCCCTGGTATAAAAATCTTACTCAAGAGGCGGTTGACGCTATTCATCAAAAAGGCTTTAAGGTATACACCTATACCGTTAACGAAGCTGAAGATATTGCTAAAATGAAAGCGATGGGTGTTGATGGAATTTTTTGTAATTATCCCGACAGAGCACTATAGCCTTAACTGATAAGAAACTGGTGTAATAGTGCTGCAATAACACCTCCAGTGATGGGTGCAATCACGGGTATCCAAGCGTAGGACCAGTTTCCGTCTGCTTTTTTCTTCATAGGTAGTAATGCATGAGTTAGCCTTGGTCCTAAATCTCTTGCCGGATTAATCGCGTAGCCAGTGGTACCTCCTAAACTGAGACCGATACCCCAAACGAATATGGCTACTGGAAGTGCCCCTAACGAACCCATTCCTAACTTTTGGCCTGTTTCAAGCATTTCAGGGTCAGTTATGTGAAATATGGCGAAAAGTAGTACAAAGGCACCGATAAATTCGCTGAAAAAATTTCGACTTAGACTGTAAACTTCTGGAGCGGTGCAAAAAACTCCACGTCTGGTTTCAAGACAGTCAGTGGCTTCAAAGTGATCTCTATACATGAACCATACTGCAAATGCTGCTAGCATGGCACCGGCAAATTGTGCGGGAATGAACAGTGCAAAATCGGCCATGGATAAAGATCCTTGAACGAGCATTGCTGCACTTACTGCTGGGTTCAGATGGGCGCCACTAATTGGGCCAGCAACAACTACTCCTACATATACGCCAAAGGCCCATCCTGCACAAATGAGTACCCATGCACTAGCACTGCTGTAGGATCCTTTAGTTCCTTTGAGTGCAACATTTGCGTTTACTCCTAGGCCTAGGAGCATCATTAAAAAGGTTCCGATAAATTCTGCAAAAATGATATTCATAATTATTTGGTTAGACATGTTGACACCGCCTGGTGCCAACCTTTAATTCCATTAGTAATTTTTGAATTTAGTGGTTCTGGAATAAATCTCCGATCTTCCTCTGAGATACTTTTAATCTCCTGAGTAGATGACCAGAAATTTACCGCGAGACCAGCAAGAAAAGCAGCTCCCATAGCTGTTGTTTCAACTTGTTTTGGACGAAGTACCTGACTCTGAAGGATATCTGCTTGAAACTGCATTAATAGATTGTTATTCGAAGCTCCTCCATCGACTTTGAGTACTTGTATAGAGGTATTTGCATCTTTCTGCATGGCCTCCAAAATATCTAGAGTCTGATAAGCTATTGCATCTAATGCGGCACGTGAAATATGAGCCTTAGTTGTTCCTCGTGTTAGTCCTGTAATTTGTCCTCTGGCATAGGCGTCCCAATAGGGTGCTCCGAGACCTACGAAGGCAGGTACAAAGAAAACCCCAGAGCTATCGGGTACACTTGCGGCAAGGGCTTCTACTTCTGACGAAGCTTCGATAAACCCTAAGCTATCTCTAAGCCACTGGACAATGGCACCCGCCATAAAAACACTTCCTTCAAGTGCGTAGGTTACTTTATCACCGATTTTCCAAGCAACTGTACTTAAGAGATTAGCCTTTGAGAATACAGGAGCATTACCGACATTCATTAACATGAAACAACCCGTTCCATAAGTGTTTTTAACCATGCCGACCTCGGTACATTGTTGCCCGAATAGTGCGGCCTGTTGATCTCCTGCAATACCGGCTATCGGAATTTCTTCTCCGAAAAGTTCTTTATGGGTTTGACCATATACTTCACTTGAAGATTTTACTTCTGGTAATAGTGACTCAGGAACCTTGAATAATTCGAGCAACTCCTCATCCCAATTGAGCGTATTTATGTTGTAGAGCAGGGTGCGCGATGCATTAGAGGGATCAGTAATATGAAGTTCGTGATTGCTTAATTTGTAACACAACCAACTATCGATAGTCCCCGCCATTAGTTCGCCCTGTTCGGCCCTTTTTCGTGCTCCAGGTACATTGTCAAGTATCCAGGCGATTTTGGTTCCGGTAAAATACGAGTCAATAACGAGCCCAGTTTTCGATTGAATGAAAGCAGCTTTACCCTTAGATTTTAATTGCTCACAGATGTCTGTGGTTCGTTTGTCTTGCCATACAATGGCCTTATAGATGGGCTTTCCTGTCTTTTTATCCCAAACTACGGCGGTCTCACGTTGGTTAGTGATTCCGATCGCACTAATCGAAGAGGCGCCACCATCAATTTTAGACAACGCTTCTTTGGTAACCTCAAGTTGACTTTTCCAAATTTCATTGGCGTCGTGCTCAACCCATCCGTTTTGTGGAAAGAATTGCTCGAACTCTTTTTGGGCCATAGCTACAACCTCACCTTGGTGATTAATAATTAACGCCCTTGAGCTAGTTGTTCCCTGATCGAGAGCCAGTACATATGATTTCATCATTTACCAATTTAGCCCCAAAAAGATACAATAACATTCTGTTATCTTTGCCCTTAACTGGGAAGTTATGAATGATCAATTACTCGAAAATTTTAAAACGAGACTTACAGCCACAGAGGCTTCTTTCAAAGTTATGCATCGTGCGCCGAGTAATATTGCTCTAGTAAAGTATTGGGGAAAATATGATCCTCAGCTTCCTGCTAACCCATCGATTTCGTTTACTCTTAGCAGGGCATTTACCGAAACTTTAGTGTTTTTTGAGCCCTCTATGTCACCCAAAATCAATTTGAAGTTTGAGGGTAAGGCTAAGCCAAGTTTTATTCCGAAGGTTCAATCTTTTATTGATCGAATAAAGGACTACTGTCCTTATTTAAGTGGGTATAATTTAGAAATCGAGACTTCGAATAGTTTTCCGCACAGTAGTGGAATCGCTTCTTCTGCAAGCGGTATGGCTGCCTTGGCTATGGCTATTTGCAGTCTTGAGGCTAATTTATCTGGCGATAAGGTTGATTTAAAAAAGGCCTCTTTTTTAGCTCGATTGGGTTCGGGTAGCGCTGCGAGAAGTATAGAAGGCCCGCTTATGAGTTGGGGATTACATAAAGATATTCTTGGTAGTTCAGATCTCTTTGCAACTCCTTTTTTTGAAGCCCATCCGATTTTTAATGCTTATCAAGACGCCATTTTATTGGTTCATAAAGGGGTCAAATCAGTAAGCAGTACGGTGGGTCACAATCTGATGAACAATCACCCTTTTGCAGAGCAACGCTTTGCTCAAGCGAATGAAAATTTAGCTCGACTTCTTAGGGTCTTACGCACTGGTGACCTTGATGATTTTATTGAAATTGTAGAATTAGAGGCGCTAAGTCTTCATGCGATGATGTTCAGCTCAACCCCTAGTTATATTTTAATGCAGCCGGGCACTTTATCGATCATACAGCGCATTCGAACGTTTAGGAAAGAGACTGGAATACCGGTTTGTTTTACTTTAGATGCTGGTGCCAATGTGCATGTTTTGTACCCTTTAGAAAATAAAGAAATTGTGGTTGATCTAATTGATAATGAGCTTTCTGCGTTTTGTGAGGATGGACAATACTTACTAGATGAGTGCGGCCTAGGAGCCAAATAATTGTTTATCTTTGAGATGAAAAAATTAAACAAAATGAAAGGACCCTTATTTTACGCTAAGATTCTTCTTTTCGGAGAATACGGGATTATTAAAGACTCTAAGGGCCTTGCAATACCGTTTAATGCTTTTAAAGGAGCACTTCGTTTTCATACTGATCATCCTTCAGATGATGTAGTTAAATCAAATACTCATTTGAAGAAATATGCTGCCTACTTAAAGAGTCAGGTTGATGAGCAACACCTTGATGTTCGTTTTGCTTTTGAGCGATTAGATGCTGATTTAGAGAAGGGCATGTATTTCGATAGCTCGATACCTATGGGATATGGTGTAGGTAGTAGCGGTGCGATTGTTGCTGCCATCTACGATCGTTATGCAGATCATAAAGTTTCTGTATTAGGTTCGTTAACAAGAGATAAATTACTTGAACTCAAAAGTCAATTCGCGGTGATGGAATCTCATTTCCATGGCACTTCATCAGGCCTTGATCCGCTCAATAGCTACTTGAGTCTTCCTATACTCATACACGCCAAGGACCACGTAGAATCTACTCCAATACCTTCTCAAAATGTATCGGGTAAGGGTGCAGTTTTTTTATTAGACAGCGGTATTACTGGAGAGACTGCTCCCATGGTTCAACTCTTTATGGATCGCCTAAAAAACAAGCAGTTTGAAGAGGTGATGAGAGAACAGTTTGTGCAGTATACAGATGCGTGTATCGATCACTTCTTGAACGGTAATGTACGCTCGCTTTTTAGCGATCTTCGAAAATTGTCTGGAGTTGTTTTTGATCACTTTAAGCCGATGATTCCTGCCAATTTCCACGACATCTGGCAAAAGGGTCTTGAAACCGATACGTATTATCTTAAACTTTGTGGATCTGGCGGTGGCGGGTATTTTTTAGGATTCACTCAAGATTTAGAAGCTACTAAAAAGGCCCTTGAAGGACACCAATTAGAGGTAGTTTATACCTTTTAGGTATGCTTAGTGTCAAGCGACATCTTCTTACTTTTTTTAGTGTAACGCGACTCCAAAATGGCCTTTTGGTGGTCTTAGCTCAATACCTATCCGCAATCTTTATTCTCGGATTGTCTCACCCGGTCTCTGATTTATTGGGAAACCTAGAGTTACATCTGCTCGTTGCCTCTAGCTTTTTTGTTGTTACGGGGGGATATTTAATCAACCAATATTACGATCATCCGAAAGATCTTATTAATCGTCCTTTAAAAACGGTAATTGACGGTCAATGGTCATTATCATCGCTAATGCGTGGATATCTCCTGCTAAATCTAATCGCCTTTTTAATGGCGCTTAAAGTCTCTCTTCTGGCAGCGCTTTTTTTCGTCGGATACATCACGACCATTTGGCTATACTCCCATAGAATTCGTTCCCTCTTTATTTGGGGGTCTTTGCTCAGTGCGTTTCTAGCAGTATGCCCAATCGTTGTCTTATTTCTGTACTATAGACATTTCGAAATCCGAATTTTACTTTTTGCTGGCTTCTTGTTTCTGCTTCTATGGATTTTAGTTCAATTGAAAGATCTTAATAATCTTAAAGGGGATCTTTCTATTGGGTTACACTCCTTACCTATTAAGCTGGGAGAATCTAAAACCAGAAACATTACAGCCGCGATGCTTTTCATTCTCGCCACCTTAGCCCTTGGTTTGAGCTTAAGAGCAGATCTAGGTCAAATGCACCTTTATTTTATTTCCTCAATTGTCGTTATAATCCTCGTCGCCATCGAATTGATTTTCAGTTTTATGAGCCTTTCTTACTTAAAAATGCGTTTGCTCCTCAAATTCTGGGTGTTATTAGGCACTCTTAGCATTTTATTGTTCGACATGAATCGATTACATCAATTAAAAGCGTTTATTTTTGCGCTCTAAATGAGTCACATTGAATAACCGTAAACCAAAAAATAGCAAAGGAGGTCAACAACGAAGAGGTCAACGATCCTTTAGTCGTCGTTCTAGTAAGCCAAGTAGTAATGAGCCAAAAAAAGTAGATGATGGAAGTATGCGCCTGAATCGATTCATTGCGCATGCTGGTATTTGTTCTAGAAGAGAAGCGGATACTTTTATTATTGCAGGTAGTGTTGAGGTTAACGGTAAGGTAGTCAGTGAAATGGGTTATAAGGTACTACCTGGTGATTCAGTAAAATTTGATGGTAGATTACTAACTCCTGAGAAAATGGAGTATGTACTTCTAAATAAACCCAAGAACTTTCTTACCACCACTGAAGATGATAAGGGCCGCAAGACAGTTATGGATCTTATTAGAAATGCAAGCAAGAGTCGTCTCTTACCTGTGGGTCGATTAGATCGCAATACTACTGGGCTTTTACTATTCACTAACGATGGAGAGATGGCTGCTAGGCTTACTCATCCGCGTTATGCCGTTCGAAAGATTTATCACGTTGTGTTAGACCGTGCATTAAAGGTGAGCGATTTACAACAAATAGAAAAAGGAGTTGATCTCGACGATGGATCGATCAGTGTTGACGCGATTTCTTACATCGCTAATGCTACGAAACGTGAAGTTGGTATCGAAATTCATTCGGGGCGTAATCGAATTATTCGTCGAATTTTCGAACATCTAGGTTATGAGGTTGCAAAACTCGATCGAGTAATGTTTGCGGGTCTAACCAAAAAAGATCTCCCAAGAGGTCAGTGGAGAACACTAGATTCTAAAGAAGTTTCTTTTCTAAAAATGATCGGAAAGAGAAGCTAATTAGCGAGGCCAATACGGGTATAAATTGCAGGATTACTAGCCACATTGGGAGCTCGATGGGATTCAATCTATAGGCAGCATAACTGAAAATAATCGTAAACGACCATATAATTGCAGTTGGATTTTTAACTATTGCTCCAAGGGATAGAAGTGTTATTAAATACCAGGGGTGAATGGTTGGGGTGCTTAAAAGATAGATTAGTAGAAGTAGATAACTCTTTTTTAATACTTCTGAAAGACGATTACATTCCCAGGTGAACTTTAAAGCGATTAGTAAGATAGCGATCGAATGCGCTTTTCCGTAAAATCGAATTATTTGCCCATCTTGAAACCCTATTAATCTCCCTATTTCTTTAATGATTCTGTATATCCCAGAATTGAATTCGAAATTTGAGAACCACAGGCCGATACTCTCACTGTAGGTGGTAAAAAACCATGGGTCTAAAAAGGGAGTGGTGAATAGTGCCAAGGTTACTATGAATCCAAACACCATAATTTTCAGTTGCCTTTGCTTTAATACTTTAAGAAGTAAAGGTGCGAACATAAGGGGTATCAGTTTTAAAAGGACGGATGCCGCTAATGCAATAGAAGACTTTAGGTGTTTCCCTTGCTTAAAAAGATAAAGTCCCAATACGAGGAATGCGACCATCACCGGCTCAAAATGAAGATTGCCTGCCCCTTCTAGAATAACCAATGGAGACAGCCAATAGGTTAGGCCCCAAGTCTGCGAGCTTAGTTTGGTCAGTAATTTAAAGGTGATGAGATCAGCTAGTATTAGTACAAGTCGGTAGGTGAGTATTGGCTTCGTTGAAAGAGCACCGAGTGAAAATAGCAGCTGATTGATCATCGGATAGTTCGTGTAGTGACTCGAGCTCAATGAACCCATCCCAATATATAAATAGTCCCATTGCTCATATATCTCGATGAGTTCATCGGGAAGGTAGAGATAAGGATTTATTCCTTTGGCAAGAAGCGTACCATCCCAAATAAATCGATAGTAGTCTTGCGAAAGAAGCGGAGTGTAGTCGATAAAAGCCAATCGAAAACAGAGTCCAACAATAATCCACACAAGCTGCGGAATTTTAAATTTTAGCAATACTATATAACTGGCAAAAAGTAAGGTGAATATTCCGATAAGCGTCGAGACTTCAGTTCGTTCTACCTGGGCTAAGAGGTAGTATCCTAAAAAGCTGATAGGAAGAAGGAGATAAAAACTATTTTGTCTTATGTCTTGCATGCGTGTGAAAAACTTAATAGATATCCAAGACCTCCGACCAGATGTATTCCTAGTATGGGCCAAAACTCGATTCTAAAATCGATGAATACAGATGCGATAAATAGTATGGAGAAAAGCAATTCGCTATAAGGTAGACGATATTTTTTCGAAATCGCACTTCCTTTTTTAGGGGTTCGTTCAAACGGAGACTTGATGCCTACTAGTCCTTTAATTACTGCTTTACTATGATGCCATCCTAACCCTGTTGTATATAGTATATAAGTAATGAACAATCTGATAAATCGTATCGTACTGAATCGAAAGTTTGATCTTGAATGGGCTTTATGAAAACAGAATAAGAGTATAAGAGTATTTAAGCTTAAGGAGACTTGAATAAAAGTCCAGAATGCGGTACTCTCGTTTAGTAATCCTGAAGTTTTCAAGGGTAACCCAAAAAGGCTAAGAATGAATAAACCAAAAGAAGCAAGGTAGAAACTTGAACCAGATAAGTGAAAAAGCGCAAATAGTTTTTGGTAGAAACTTAAATCAGATTGCAAGACGGGTGTTAAAAGTTTTACGAGGGTTTCAGCACCTCCTTGATTCCATCTCTTCTGTTGAGTTCGGTAGGCACTAGAGGTATTAGGTAGTTCAGAATCTAAACTGTCTAAATCGACATAAACCAATCGATATTTTTTTAATTGAATCCGATAAGATAAATCGATATCCTCTGTTAGGGTGTCGCCACTCCATCCGCCTGCTTGTTCTATTGCTACTCTTCTTAATATTCCGGCCGTCCCATTAAAGTTACTTAGATAGCGCTTTTTGTATCTCGTTTTATGTTCGTTTCTAAAATGAACTTCTAGAGGTAATGACTGCATTTCGGTGAACCAGTTTTCACTTAAATTAAAGTAACTCCATCTGAATTGAACGACACCAACTGTAGGATCCTTAAATGCAGCAATACCTTTTTCTATCCATTCCTTTGTACTCCTAAAATCGGCATCTAAAATTGCTACGAATTCGGCATCGGTTTTTGCCAAGCCTTCTCTGAGTGCACCTGCCTTAAACTCGGTTCGATCTGATCTCCAGAGATAAACCGCATTGAAAGAGTATTCACATAATCGTTTTACCCATTTTTTTGCAATTTCTTGTGACCGTTTATCTGTTGAATCATCAAGCACTTGAATAAGCAGTTGCTCTTTTGGGTAACTTAACTTTAAAAGGGATTTGAAGGTTTCATCAACAGCATTTCCTTCGTTATAAAGAGGTAGCTGCACCACTACTGTTGGGGAATCGTTTAATGTCAATTCGAATTTTTGAGATGGCTTAGTCGAGTTAATGGCTAAATACCATTGATAAATCGAATAAGTACTTAGTAGTAACACACATAAACCAAGGGCAATCTGCCAAGTCAGTACAACGTAAGTCATCTTTTAAATGCATAGATAAAGATCCATCCTAAGATCTTATAACCGGCCATTATTGTTCCTTTTATGGTTCCAGACACCTTCGACTCTCCTATTCGTGGACGATAGTTAACGGGTACTTCAGTATATTCTAGTTTATGTTTCAGTGCTTTGAGTTGCATTTCTACCGTCCATCCGTAGGTTTTATCTTGCATATTTAATCGGTCTAATGCTTCAAAGCTTATGGCTCTAAAGGGTCCTAGGTCGGTAAATTTTCCGCCATAAAATAGAGCCATTAATCGGGTAGCAAGCGCATTGCCGAATCGTTGTTGTGGTGTGAGTGCGCCCTTTTGTAATAGAGGATTATTTCGAGTGCCGATTACTAAATCATAATTACCTTTCTCAATAGGAGCCACAAGTGATGTTAGTTCTTCGGGGTAATCAGAATAATCACCATCTAGGAAAACAATGATATCGCCATCTTGTTGTTTGTCTTTCAAATGATTGATTCCTTTTAAACAGGCGTAACCGTAACCTGCTCGAGATTCTTTAAGAACAGTGGCTCCAGCATTTCTCGCAACCACTGAGGTTCGGTCTAAAGATCCGTTATCAACCACTACAATTTCGGTGACCACTTTAGGGATATCTGAAATAACCTTTGCGATTGCCTTTTCTTCGTTGAGTGCAGGAATAATTACATAAATCATGACTCTAGTCGAAGTACCCCCCTTGGACATACGGCCGAGCAGATTCCGCATCCTACACAAGAGGCTCTTTTTATCGGTTCTTCACGCTGGGCGTAGGCACGTACGTCTATTCCCATTTCACAGTAGGCTGAGCAGTTTCCGCAAGAGATACACTGCCCTCCATTAGTACTAATTTTGAATTTTGAGAAGAGCTTTTGCTGAATCCCTAAAATCGCAGCCATGGGACATCCGAATCTGCACCATACTCTGTTTCCTAGTATCGGATAAAACCCTGTTCCAATCACCCCAGAAAAAATACTTCCTATGAAGAATCCGTAGGCTGAACGAATTTGATAAGAGGGGATGAAAAGTACCCGATCACTCTGGCTAAAAAAGAAGAACCCTAAGAGTAAAAGAACTACTGAGCCAATCGCAATAGCTGATGACTGGGCGTCTTTAGCAAGCCAATTTCTCCGCTTCCAAAGAATTAATCCCACCACAAGACTGAAAAGTAGGCTTATTCCAACAATGAAGGTTTTAGGACCGACGAAATAAGATTCTGGGGCTTGCAAGAGATAGCTGTAAACCACTCCAACGGTACTTATAAAGACCCAAACGAGAATCAGATGAATCATCCATCTTTCGAGTTTCCATGCTCGAAGACTTTTATCGCTCAATTGTCGAAAGGGGTCTCCTGCAGTTTCAGCGAGACCGCCACAACCACAAACCCAAGAGCAATACCATCGTTTGCCAAACTTATAGGTCAAAATAGGAGTAATAATCAGCGTGCTAAGAATACCAAAGATCAAAAGTGCAGTTCCTATATTACCACTTTTTAGAAATCCATCGAGGTAGTTACCGTCAAATAAATAGTAGTTCAACGGCCAAATACTTTTTAAATCGTAATACGGCAAGTCTCCATTAAGCCGAGCCATGATTTCTGGTATCAAAAACGCGAAAATGGTCTGAAAAAAGAGAACACTATAGGTACGATATTTTTGGTACTTCGAGTGCTTGTATTTTATAATAAACTTAATTCCGAATAGCACAATGGCAAGCGTATAAAGTACTCCGTAAACGAACCACTGTGAAGCTTTTTTTCCGCTCAATCCCTCGCTTAAAGGGTCGAAAAGGCGAATAAGCCCCTCTAAGTGTTCAGGATAAAAGTAGAGAATAATGTAAAAGGCGGTTAAAACCACTCCGACCACCCAGGCCACAATACCCCTAGAGGTAAGTGATCGATACCAAATACCGTTGTTTTTAATACCAGCTGGCAGGCCTGAATAGCTCGAAAAAGTATAGCCGATTACTCCGGTGCTTATCAGGCCTAGGCCGAGAAAAAGACCTGTTGATTTAAATATAGAAGCACCGAATCCCGCAATGATTATAACCGCTAGGCCAGCCAATCCTATGTAGGTAAACACCTTTTGTATACTAGTGGTTCTGTACGAATGCATGTTTAATCTGTTTGTAATATCGATTACTAAATTCTGGATCGAAGTGTGCCTCCTCTAAACGAAAAACGACTTTTTCAACTTCAATCTGATCCTCTATCCAGCTGCTAATGATTTTATGATTCAGGCGGATACCGAAGGTGTTGATTCCTAAAAATACACCGGATGTTTCATTATAGGCCAAGGTCACCGCTTTATCATCAGTCTCCCAATGAAAATGTTGCTCGCTCTTGGGTTTTAATGCTTTTGGACTGACTTTGCCATAGGTCTGGTATTCGAGGTCGAAGAACTTTGCTGAGTTGTACCATACTCCGGGATTGTATTTGATTGGTTCGCCAGAAAAAGTCTGAGCAAGGGTTTCCCCCATCAATTTTCCAGTATACCATACGGGTTCTATCGCCAAACGATTCGGGAGTGGATTTCTTAGCTGGGCGCAATCGCCAATGGCATATATCGAGGGATCTGAGGTTTTTAAGTGTTCATCGACAAGTAATCCCTTATCTATGTCTAATCCACTATCTCTTAAAAACTCAATGTTTGGGCGAACACCGGTAGTGATTCCGACCAATCTGCACGAAATCGTTTCTCCTTTCTTGGTTTGAACCGAAGAAACGTGACCGTTTTCATCTTCATTTATTTCTTGCAGCTCATCTTCTTTAATGAGATTTAAG
The DNA here is from genome assembly GCA_018623655.1 of Flavobacteriaceae bacterium. Classification (GTDB taxonomy): domain Bacteria; phylum Bacteroidota; class Bacteroidia; order Flavobacteriales; family Flavobacteriaceae; genus UBA3478. Next base: position 6,930 of record JAAZVG010000006.1, on the reverse strand, counting down.
CGGTGCAAATGGAGGTGCTTTTCTACGAACTGAGCATCAGATTCTGGCAAGTGACTTGACCAGAAAAAGTTTTCTCTAATTATTAGGGTGGTTTTTATTTGGCGACTAAGCAGCATTTCGCAGAGTTCGATACCAATTAATCCGCCCCCAATCACAACGGCTTCGGGACAAGCAGAAGCATTCGGAGCCCATTTTTCTAGTCTGTCTAAATCACTTAAATGGTAGAGCCCTAAGACCCCTTCAGCCTCTTGCCCTTTCCAATCGTAAAAGGCAGGTTTTGAGCCTGTTGCAATCACTAGTCGATCATAGGATAGTTGCTTTACGTCTTCTTCACTGGTTCGAAAGGATAGCTCTTTATCTTCTGGGCTAATCGATAAAACCTGAGCCTTGACTCGCTGAATGGGAGATTGGTCCCAGCTTTCTCTAGAAACGGGTTCGAGTTGCTCTTTGGTTAAATGCCCCATATAGACATACATCAGAGCAGTTCGAGAGAAGAAATAAGAGCTTTCATCAGAGATCAGAGTCACTGAAGCAGTCCCTTTCTCAGCTAACTGAAGTGCTAGAGTACTTCCTGCAATACCATTGCCGATAATGACGATTTTCTCATCCATTAACAGCAGCCTTGGTATACAAATCATGTGTGGCGTCTAGATAGCTCATTAAATGATCGATTTAAAAAGTGCTATAAGGTCTGGTTCGCTGGTCTTTGCGATTTCCATGATTTCAGGTACGTTTATGGGTTGTAAATGATCAGGGTCGCATTCATCAGTAAGTACTGAGATAGCCACCACGGGAAGGTTTAGATGGTTGGCTACAATAACTTCAGGTACAGTGCTCATACCTACTGCATCTGCCCCAAGAGTTCTAAGCATTCGATATTCTGCACGAGTTTCAAGTTGAGGCCCAATTACTGCTGCGTAAATACCGCTGTGCAGTGTAACTCCAATCTTCGACGCCTTTTCTTTGAGCGCCTTTGAAAGTGCTCTGTCATACGGACAAATCATATCTACAAATCGTGGTCCAAATTCTTTCACATTTGAAAAGGCGAGCGGCGAGCCCCCTTGTAAGTTGATGTGATCATCTATTAGAAGTAAATCGCCTTTTTTGTAAGAAGGGTTAATTGCTCCTGCGGCATTAGAAACCAATAGTTTCTTAATTCCTAAGGCGTGTATTACACGAATAGGGTAGGTTAATTCGACAAAATCGTAGCCTTCATAAAGGTGAAACCTTCCTTGCATCATGACTACTTTTTTGCCCTGAAGGGTGCCGAAAAGTAGTTTTCCTGAATGGTATTCAACTGTTGAAATAGGGAAGAAGGGAATGTGGTGATAATGCGCTACCGCTTCAACGTTTATTTCGTCGACAAATTGACCTAAACCAGTGCCTAGAATAATACCGACCTCTGCATCTCCGAATCCTTTCGAACGCAAGAATGTTAGAGATTCGTTTAAAACATCTTCTGTTAACATAGCTTCTAAATTACGACTATTTTAAGCGGATATTAAGTCAATATTCACCTAATTGAGGTTACTTGAGATTAGGTCGTCTAGAGTATCGATATCTCTTAATTCCTCTAGTAGATGAAACTTTAGCGAAAGTTGTCTTGCCCGCTTTATGGTCTGGGTCAAGACTTTCTCAGTACTCCATGATATTTGTTGAAAGAGCTCAGGGTGATTCTTTTTGATACCAATTAAATAATAGCCTCCGTCACAGCTAGGACCCAAGACTAAATCATTACTTTGAAGCATTTGAAAAGCACGATCTATAAGCTCTGAGTTTAGATCGGGAAGATCACAACCTATAAGTACGACTGATTGATGATTTTCGAGTAGATGATTAAATGCAAGATGCATTCGCTGACCTAAATCTTCTCCATATTGCAACCAGACGTGTGTTTCGTCAATATTGAACACATTATGCCTTTGCAAGCTTGCAAGCATTTCATCGAGATTTTCATCTACAGAACTAGTCAAGTATAAATGTCGGGAAGCAGAAAAAGTCTTAGTTTTCTCATCGGTAATCTTCAATAGTTTTAAATAAACTTCTAAAGCCTTTTGGTCACCTATATCTTCAGCAAGACGCGTCTTAACGAACCCTTTGTCTGGGGTCTTACAAAAGATAGCAAGCGCCTGTGAATTGGTCATTTTAATCTAATTGTTAGTTGTGGTGAATCAATTTGTATATTTTTCCTCCAAAATAGCCTAATGATGAGCATTACAAAAGTTTTTATCGCGAGTTTTGCATTGCTCATTTTTTCGTGTAGCACTAATACTACTATGAATTACAACGAGCCTTATCGATTACAATATCATTTTTCTCCTCCACAGAAATGGATGAATGATCCGAATGGATTAATCTATGAAAATGGAACTTATCATTTATTCTATCAGTATTATCCTGAAGATATCGTTTGGGGGCCCATGCATTGGGGACATGCGGTAAGTAAGGATTTGATTCATTGGGAGCATAAGTCCATTGCGCTGTTTCCTGACGAGCACGGATATATTTTTTCTGGAAGTGCGGTCTACGACAAAGAAAATACTTCGGGCTTAGGCACGGTAGAAAACCCTCCACTTATTGCCATTTTTACCTATCATAAAATGGAAGCTGAAAAAGCGGGGGAGATCGACTATCAAACTCAAGGAATTGCCTACAGCCTCGATCATGGCGATACCTGGTCGATGTACGAGAATAACCCAGTAATTGCGAACCCTGGGGCTAAAGACTTTAGAGACCCTAAAGTTTTCTGGCATGAAGCATCCTCGTCGTGGATTATGAGTCTAGTGGCCGGGGATCACCTGCAGTTATTTCGTTCATCTAATCTAATTGACTGGGAATTGAGTTCAACCTTTGGAGAGGGAGTCGGTGCTCATGGAGGAGTTTGGGAATGTCCTGATCTTTTCGAGCTAGAACTTAACGGAGAGAAGCATTGGGTACTACTGATTAGTATCAATCCAGGAGGCCCTAATGGAGGTAGTGCCACTCAATATTTTATTGGAGATTTTGATGGTTATACTTTTTCAACCGATCAGGCAGATATCCGTTGGGTAGACCACGGACCCGATAACTATGCCGGAGTCACCTATAATGATGTACCTGACGATTCTAGAGTATTTATCGGATGGATGAGTAACTGGGCCTATGCAGAGCAGACTCCGACAGAAGCTTGGAGAAGCTCGATGACCTTGCCAAGAAAACTGTCGTTATTTCAAGCCACTGATGGTTTACGCCTTCAAAGTCAAATCTTAGATGCAGTTGCTAGTCTAAAAACAGAAAGCCCATCAACAGAGATTCTTTCTTCAGGTCAATCATTCATCCCTTATGAGGGCGCTAGTCAATCAAGAATTCATTTACAAACAGCAGCTGAGGCATTTAGTTTTGCTTTACAGAACGACACTGAGCGAGTGGTATTTAGCGTTAATAGAGCCGACGGTGAAATCGTAGCTGATCGATCTAAGTCGGGTAATATTTCTTTTAGTGAAGCCTTCACCTCTGAAGAGCTAACTGCGGATATTAGCTATCTTGAAAATGAGTCGTTGAGCTTCGAAATCTTTGTAGACGCATCTTCAATCGAACTTTTAGTAGCTGAAGGAAAAACGCTAATGACACTTCAGGTGTTTCCAGATAACCGTTATAATCAGATTGAGATCGATAATCCAACTGCTGAAACGATACAATTAGAGAAAGAGCGCTTGAAGGGAATCTGGTAGTTTTATGTTTAAGCTTTTATTAATATCTTTAAACAAAATAAAAGCTATGAAAACTCAAACACATTGTAATAAGAGAAGAGATTTCTTAACAAAGGCCTGTCCGACAGTTGTATTCGCGATGTTTGGACTATCCTTTCTCGAGGCTTGCTCTTCTGATGGCACCGGTTCTGTAAATGTCGTTGGTGGTGATGGCTCTAACAGTTCGAACAACGGTGGAGACGGCAACACGAACTCGGGTGGAGATGGTAACACGAACGCCTCTGGCTTTACCGTAAATGGCAACATGGTAACCGTAGACCTTAGCAATGATAACTTCAAGGATCTTGAAACTGTAGGTGGTAATGTAAATATTCTCAACGCAGGAGTCCTTCTTTTAAGAGTCTCAGATTCACAAATCCTAGCCTTCGATAATTGTTGTCCTCATAATGGAGCGAAGGATAGCTGGACCTACAATAACGATGACACCTTTACCTGTGGAGTGCACGGAAATACTTTTAACACCGACCAAGGACAGGAGGTGAGTTGTGGCTCGAATAATACTACTGGTAAATTAGTTTCCTACACGACATCGATTACTGATCAAACACTGACAATTCAGAAATAGTGAGAATACTTTTGCTCCTTGTATTCGTTATCACGTCCCATTTATCTTTTGGGCAAGACGACTTATTTGGATTAATTGATTCTTTAGAGTACTCAGAATTCGAATTGGCTGATGATTTACTTCCTGAGCGTATGCTATTTACCCAAAAGTTACTTTGGGGTGAAAAGGGCCTAATGCGTAAAACAGGTCTCTCCCCACTAAATAGAAAACAACGAGTGAAAGAACTCAAGTGGAGAAAATCAATGCTAACGGTTCATCAAGCACTGGGATATGTAACTCTAGCTGGCATGATTACTCAAGGAGTTATTGGTGGAAAACTCTATAACGGCAATTATAATTTAAAAGATACACATGAGGCTTTGGGTAATTTTGTCACTGCCACCTATTTTACAGGAGCTGCCTTATCCCTATTCTCACCTCCCCCACTTATAAGTGCACGTAAAGAAGGATTAAGTGGCGCTAGAGCGCACAAATGGCTTGCTACGGTGCATCTTTCGGCGATGATTGCCACTCTACACTATAAAGAAAGAGACAAATCGTTACATCGAGCCTCTGCTTACACTGCAGTTGGCGCTTTTGCAACGGCAACTCTAGTATTAAGATTAGATTAGTTATGTTAAGATCTATTTTTACAATCACCTTTCTTCTTTTATCTAGTCTTGTTTTAAGCCAGGAACGGTTTATGCTAGATACAGAGAAGTCGAGTATTGTTTATCATGCGAAGCACCCTGCTCACAAGTGGAGTGGGATAAATAATGCACCAAAAGGAGTCATTGAATTCAATGGGAATATGCCTAATCGCATTGCAGTGAAGGCTAATTTGGTCGATTTTGACTCAAAAAGTGCCAATCGAGACTCCAATGCTTTAAGAATTTTTAATGCGATCGAGTTTCCAGAAGTTTCTTTTTTTAGTGAGCAGCTAAGGTTAAACAAAAATGACTCTATTCGTATAATAGGTGAATTTGGGTTATCAGGCTATAAAATTGCTCAATCTCTTGATTTAGCATACACTGAAAGCGATAATGAATATCGTATTGAGGGGGAATTTATTGTAGATCTAGGGAGCACAGGAATTCGTTTACCTCGCTTTTTGTTTAAGCCTATCCAATCTAAAATACGATGTGTAGTTCGGCTATATTTTATTAAAAATTGATGTTTTTAGAAGTCTTTCTCCCTTATAATCAGATAATTAGTTCATATTTAAAAAAAATATATTAATTTTACAGCAATGAAATTTTGTTTATGCCAATTACAGGATCTTTGCCACTTATCGCTGGAGAATATTTTTTAGAACATTATCATAAATTTTGTCAAGAATCGAATGGTAACCATTTAGAAGAGGTATTTGCTCGTTTTGCAAATAACTATTCATGGACTACTCCCATAAAGGCTGCTGCTGAGGACTACAATGATTATCAAGCAATAATTATTAGTGATTGCAACTACAAAGTTCTTTGGGTAGATAGTGGCTTCACAGAAATGACAGGATACAACTCCTACGAAATTATCGGCAATAAGCCTACCATGCTTCATGGCCCTGGGACTAAAGACGAAGAGCGTTCTAAATTTCATAAAGGTATTGCTACAAAAGAGCGTTTCACGGCTTCAATTACGAATTATCGTAAGAACGGTGAGGCCTATCTATGTAAAGTGAAGATTGTACCTCTGTTTAACAACGAAAACCAGCTCACGCATTATATAGCCTTCGAGCGTGAGGTAGCCTAGTCATTTTTAAACTAGATTAAGTTTTATACTCTATTTCTTTAAATAAAGTTCTTCTACTTTTACCTTTAAAGAAAAACAAATTATGAAGTCTATATTATTATTCCTGACGGCTGTTTTTACTATCAGTCTATCTGCGCAAAATGTGAACTTAGAGTCTAGCAATTTAAAGTGGTCTGGATCTGACGTCACAGGTAAGACCCATTTCGGATCTCTTTCATTTTCTAAAGCCGACCTTCAAGTATCCAATGGTGATATTTCAGGGGGTGTTTTTGAAATCGATATGACTACTCTAAAGGTTGAAGACTTAACTGGAGAGTGGGCCCAGAAGTTGGCTGGCCACCTTAGTTCAGATGATTTCTTTTCAATTGATAAATTCGGGAAAGCATTTCTAATATTAACCGATGTATCTAAACTTCGTGATGGATCGTTTCATGCCAAAGGCGATTTGACAATCAAAGGAATTACACATCCAGCTGAGGTACATTTCACTTTAAATGGTAATAAAGGTTATAATGCAGCGATGACATTTAATCGTGCTAAGTACGATGTTCGCTTTAGATCAGGGACATTCTTCGAAAATCTTGGAGATAAGTTAATCCTAGATGATATCAAACTTGAGGCAACTCTTGCTTTCTAAGTTTTCATTAACTTAGAACGATGAGTCCAATTGCTGAGATAATCGATAAGCAGCGCCGGTTCTTCGAAGCCGGCGCTTCGCGTTCTATCCCTTTTAGAAAGGCTGCACTGAAAAATCTGTCAGTTGCAATCAGTAACTATGAGTCTGAAATTCTTCAGGCTCTAGCAGACGATTTAGGAAAGTCTGCATTTGAATCTGTGGCTACGGAAATTAGTTATGTTCAGTCTGAAATCACCCATACTCTTAAACATCTG
>JAAZVG010000073.1 GCA_018623655.1 Flavobacteriaceae bacterium | reverse complement strand
ATGTGGTCACTGATTTTCACGAAATGGGATCTCAGAGCACATACTTTTTTGAGCCTATGAAGCCGAATGGCTCGCTTGATCCGATAATGCCTCGTGAGAATTATGAAGACTTGAACGAGTTATATGGAAGTTATTTTTCGAAAGCCTTAGACTCGATAGGGTCTTTCTATTTTACTCGAGAGGCCTTCGATGGTACCTATCCAGGATACGGCTCTTCTTATCCTGACTTGCAAGGAGGGCTAGGTCTTTTGTTTGAACAAGCAAGTTCGCGAGGACTTAAACAGACGACGGCCTTTGGTGAAATCACCTTTCCGTTCACGATCCGCAATCAATATGTATCGAGCATGACCACCTTAAAGGCTGCTGTCGATAATCGTCAGATGATGCGAGCTTATCAGAAGAGGTTTTTTGATTCGGCTATTTCTAGAGCAGCCAAAGACCCCGTTAAGGTTTACCGTTTTTCTGAGCCAGATAGAAACAAAGCAAAGGCGTTTTTAGAGCTTATGGAACACCATAAGGTAGCTGTTTACAAGGAGGGTAGTGACTTTGTGGTCCCTACCAAACAGCCCCAATATCGAATGGTACAGACCGCTTTTGAGACCTACGAAAAATACAGAGATAGTGTTTATTACGACGCTTCAGCATGGTCTTTAGCTAATTTTTACCAACTGAACTATCGAGGGGTTTCAAAATCACCTTCTTTGGCCAAGCCGGTAAGCGCGTCAGATTTACTTATTGAGACTAAAGTTGATGACAGTGCATATGCCTATATCGTTGATGCCTTAGATTATAATATCCCTGCATTTACTTATGCATTACAAAAACAGGGAGTAGTGCCTATGGCAGCTTTTAAGCCTTTTGAAGTCAATACCGAAAAGGGTAAAGTGAATTTTAATTATGGGTCGCTAGTGATCCCAATATCGCTTCAAAAAATGTCTAAAAATGCAGTTGCAAAGATTGTAGCGCGTGAAGCTTCTCGGTTGAATCTTAAGGTGCATTCAGTCACGACCGGATGGAGCACTTCAGGTATTGATCTAGGTAGCCGATCTATGCGACCTTTGAAACAGCCTAAAGCCGCCATGGTGATTGGCACAGGTACTCGATCTTATGAAGCGGGTGAAATTTGGCATTTACTAGACACTCGGATAGGTATGCCCATTACCAAACTCCCTGTTCGCAATCTATCCAGGGTTTCACTTGATCCCTATAACGTACTTATTTTAGTGTCGGGGAATTATCCAGAGTCATTTCAAAAACGTCTAAAAGATTGGGTCGCTAGAGGAAACACACTCATCACTATTGGAACGGGTTCATCTTGGGCGATCGATTCTAAATTAGTCAATGAAACTACTCTTGAAAAGGTAAAAGATTCTACGACTCAGTTACCTTATGTTGAGGCCAGTGAACACCGCGGTAGAGAATCTCTCGGAGGGGTATTTATCAAAGCTAAAATCGATCGAACGCATCCGGTCGCCTTCGGTTATTCTTCTGATGAACTCGCTTTTTACAAGAATAATACGGTGTGGCTATCACCAAGTGAGAATGCCTATTCAACCGTAGCGAAATACGCAGAGGACGCACATGTCGATGGTTATATTTCTAAAAAGAATCGCAAGGAATATCTATCAAAAGCCGCCTCAATTTTAGTGAGTTCAGTAGGTTCAGGGAGAGTGGTGATGTTTGCTGATAATCCGAATTTTAGAGGAACCTCTTATGGGATGAATCGTTTCTTTCTTAATGCCCTATTTCTTGGTCAGCATATTCGAACGCCATAATTTATTGTTTGTCAGACAGGAATGTTTTTGCTTCTTCAATATCACTTAGGGGTTGAAGACAGGTATTATCGATGCAGATATAGATCAGTGTTTCATCTTTTACAAATCGATTCTTGAATAGCGGTGACTCCTCAGTATCTTCTTTGCTGTATAATGTTAAGGTGTTAGCGTATTGCTCTTCAAGTAGTTTTTTAGCGTAAGGCTTCGCTTCTACACCCATTACCACTACTTCATAAAACGGGTGCTGGCTATAAAGAAGATTACTGGCCCAACTAGGGAAGAAACCGATGCTTTCACTGACCCAAGGTTGAATATTGGTTAGCATGGCCTCATAACGTTTCTTATAGGATTCTTTTCCTGTAATATGCGAGAGGTGATATATTGTTGTTAAAAGTGATGCGTTTGGATTGGGTAAAACTCCATCACTTGAATTAATGATTCTAGGAACACCGTTAGTTGCTCTTTTTGCACTGTTCGAAAACAAAGGAGAATCCTTCATTTCAAAACGATCTATTGCCTCATCGGTAAGACGGACAGAACTTTCAAGATAGCTGAGATCTCCTGTTATTTGGTAGGCGGTTAGTGCTGTTTTTGCTAAAAACGCATAATCTTCTAAAACGGCATTACTAGAAGGATCTCCGGCCACGTGCCTCAGAGATTTTGAATCATTGAGAGCCGCATTTAACGAAGCCTTTGCCTGTTCCAAGATTGCTGTTTCACCCGAAGCGAGATAATAGTAGAATAATCCCTCTACAGCTAGTGCGTTCCACGAAATAATTGCTTTATGGTCAATCTCAGGAGCAACTTTAGATACTCGTATTTCATTCAAGGTGTCTATCATTGAACTACTCAACCGTTGGGCGGGTAAGTGATAGGTCTGTGAATCAAACTCGAATCGTGTAATCTCGTTTAGCAATTCTGCTCCTAATTCTTCTTTAGAAAACAAATAGTAATAGCCTTCTTTTCCCTCACTTTCGGCATTTTGTGAGGCAGAAAAGAGCTCTGAATCTTGTTTTAGCTCTTCAAGTAGATATTTAGCGATAAGTGTAGCGGTTTCTAAAAAGAAAGGATCTTCGAATTTCAGATAGGCTCTCGAATAGAGTTTGAGAAGTTGTCCATTATCATAGAGCATCTTTTCGAAATGGGGTATTTGCCATTTGTCATCGGTGCTGTATCTAAAGACTCCACCATTAAGAGGGTCGATAAGACCTGATTGCGCAATCTTTTTTAGTGTAAAGACAATAAAGTTTTCAATTTCTGCTGAAGGGTTCAGCTCGTTATAATCCAAAAGAAACTCAAGTTGAGACGGATTTACAAATTTTTCCTCTGCTCGTATCCCGCCGTAATCAAAGTCCCAATCTGACATCCAGGTAGTTAGGCTTGACTCAAGTTCTTCTTTATCTAATAGTTCAGAATTGTCGGCAACTTCAATGGGTTGTGTTTGATTAATTACCCCTTCTTTGACCATTCTAGCGTAATCGAACAATCGATCTTTATTTTTATTAAGTTGATTTATGGTTTTATTCAAGACTTCCATCCACTCTTCTTTGCTGTGATAGGTTCCTGCGTAAAAGGCCTCACCTTCAGGGGTAGCAATGATATTCAGTGGCCATCCGGCAGGACTTCCTGTAATTAGTTGTGCGGCAGTGAGATAGTAAAAATCGATATCTGGCTTTTCTTCTCGATCTACTTTAATCGATATGAAATGTCGATTCATAAGGTCAGCAACCACCCTATCAGAAAAAGACTCACGTTCCATAACGTGGCACCAGTGGCAAGAGGAATATCCGATGCTAATAATAATTGGTTTCTGTTGTCTTTTGGCGATCGATATAATTTGCTCGCTCCAAGATTGCCAATGAACTGGATTTTCTGCGTGTTGTAATAGGTATTCGCTACGCTCTAGATCGAGATTGTTTCTGTCAATCGTCGACTTGTTTTCGGCGCACGAATTGAAGAGTAGAAAGAGTAATGCAGCTAAACTAAGATAGTGGCTATAATTTTTTAACATTTCAATATTTTGTAAGTTGCAATCATGGCGAAATACCTTCACTTTTTAAGCGTAATTATACTCTTAACTTCATGTTCAGAGCCAAAAGATACCATTTTTGAAAAACTGGAATCTAAAGACACGGGCTTAGTCTTCGAAAATCGTTTAACACACAATGTTTCTAATCGACAAAATTTATTCGATTACGACTACTTCTACAATGGAGCAGGTGTTGGGGTTGAAGACCTTAATAATGATGGATTGTTAGATGTGGTTTTCGCTGGTAATCAGGTGGATAACAAATTATTTTTTAACCAAGGCGATTTTGTATTTCGTGATGCTTCTGAATCTTCAGGAATACAGATCGGAAATCAATGGTCTAATGGAGTGACATTCAGTGACGTTAATGCGGACGGACTTATAGATATTTACATCACTCAAGGCGGGCCTAAGGATCGTACAGATCGCGCCAATCTGTTATATATCAACAATGGAGATGAGACTTTCAGTGAAGAGGCCACGGCTTATGGTTTAGATGATAGAGGCGAGAGCACACAGGCTGTTTTTCTTGACTATGATCGCGATGGAGATCTCGATTGCTTTGTGTTGAATGAAAATGAACTTTACGGTTATGACCCACTAAGCTTGTATGCGTATCTAGAAGCACATCCTGAAGATCGAGAGTTCAATACTTCTAAACTTTATGAGAATAAAGAAGGGGTTTTTGTAGATGTCACTCTTGAAGCTGGTCTTTTATCACCGGTCTTTGGACTCGGTCTCGTAGCTACAGACATTAACAAGGATGGGTGGATTGATCTTTATGTAGCCAGTGACTATTACATTCCTGATGCACTGTACATCAATCAAAAAGATGGCACCTTTAAGGATGAGATTGAGTCGTATACTCAGCACATTTCGTTCTATGGAATGGGTGTAGATATCGCCGATTTTAATAACGATAGTCATCAAGAGATATTTGTTTTAGATATGGCCGCAGCCGATCACAAGCGATCAAAAACGCTGATGGCTTCGATGAATACCGATCGATTTGACTTTCTGATTAATGATCTTGAGTATCACTACCAATACATGTACAATACCTTTCAGCTCAATCATGGTAATGGAAGTTTTTCTAATATCTCTCATGCAACTAAAACAGCAAGTACCGATTGGAGCTGGTCGGTGTTAATGGAAGATTTTGACCTAGACTCTGATAAAGATCTTTTTATAACCAATGGATATCGCAGGTATGCACTCGACAATGACCTTCAAAATCGAGTGAATGAGGCGCGTATGCGTTATCGCGGGAACATTCCACTATCAGTTAAGAAGGAATTATACGCTTCGATGCCGTCTGAGAAATTACCTAATCTGTTGTATGAAAACCAGGGCAATTTTAAATTAAAGGATAATGCCGAAAAATGGGGGTTAGGTACACCTACCTTTTCCAACGGGATGGCTGTGGGAGATTTAGATAACGATGGAGATCTAGATATGATTATCAATAATATTGATACCGAGACCTTTGTTTATAGAAATACTAGTATTGAAAATAAGAGAGGTAACTATTTGGTTATCGATACTCATTCAGATCTCGGCGAGGATTACCCTAAGGTAGAGTTATGGGCAGGTGACCAGTACTTTTTTGAAGAAATTAAACGAGTGAGAGGTTATCGTTCTGCTCAAGAGAATAAGGCCTTTTTCGGGCTTGGAGATACTAATATTATTGATCGACTAAAAGTGGTTTGGCCTGATGGATCAGAGATTGTAAAAACAGGCGTAAAGACAAATCAACGCTTAACGATAAATAAGCCAGAGAACGCAACCGGGGTTATCCCAGATTTGGGTGAGCTCGAATCTACCCTGATTGCAAAGGTGACGGCTTTGGATATAGCTCATGATGAAAACCCACTTAATGAGTTTGAGACAGAAATCCTTCTTCCGTATGCCCAATCTACACAGGGACCATTTCTAACTCGATTTGATGCTAACGGAGATGGGGTTGAAGATGTCTGGGTATCTGGATCTAGTGGTTCAGCGGCCCAACTACTTTTTCAGCTAGAAGATAAACTAGTTGCTAGCGAACAATCTAGTTTTGAGGATGACCGTGTGTTTGAAGACGCAGATGCTGTTGCTTTTGATTTTGAAGGAGACGGAGATCTAGATCTATTTGTAACTAGTGGCGGGAATGACTTTGGATCGTATTCTTCGTATTATCAAGACCGATTGTATTTAAATGATGGCACCGGTAAATTCTCTCGTCATAGCTCAGAAGTTCTTGAAGAAAATCGAGAAAACGGGAAGCAGGTAGTCGCAGTCGATATTGACTTAGATGGTGATCAAGATATCATCGTAGGTAATCGAATTATACCTAAAAACTATCCGAGACATGCACCTTCAATTCTTTATGAAAATCAAGGCGGAAGATTGGTAAACGTTACAAAAGAAAGAACCACAGGTTTCGACACTTTCGGTATGGTAAATGATATCGTAGTGGTTGATTTGAATGGAGATGGTTATAAGGATGTCATGATGCTCGGTGAATGGACAGGTATCGGGATCTGGATGAATAATAAAGGGACTCTCGAATACCAGTCAGAACATCCATTAAAAGATCTCACCGGCTGGTGGTACAGTTTAACACCAGTAGACTTAGATCAAGACGGATTGATGGATTTTGTGGCTGGCAATGTGGGTAAATCGATCAAATTCAAAACCTCAAAAGAGAAACCGTTTAAGATTTATGCGAATGATTTTGATGAGAACGGCTCGCCTGATATCGTGTTGAGTAAAGTGTATAACGAAACCTATGTACCGGTTAGGGGTAAGGAATGTTCTACCCAACAGATGCCTTTTATTAGCAATAAATTCAAAACGTATGAAGCCTTTGCTTCTGCAAGTCTAGATGATATCTATGGTGAAAAGCTAACAGAAGCCTATGAGCGGGAGGTAATTACCTTTGAAAGTATTCTCCTTAGAAATAAAGGTGAATTGAACTTTGATGTAGAAACACTGCCTTTTGAAGCTCAATTATTCCCCATATTGAGTGCCGAGGTAATCGCTAATAAAGATGAGAAAAGACAGCTACTTCTTTTCGGAAACATCTATAACACAGAAGTAGAAACCCCTCGACTAGATGGAGTGGGTGCACTATCTATCACACTATTTGAAAACGGCAAACTAGACCAAAATATTTCTAGCGACCAGTTCATCAAGATTCAAGGTAACATTAAATCATCTGTTTTCTTACCTTCAATGAATGCGGTAATTGTCGGTTTAAATGATGATTACCTACATAAAATTAAATTGAACTACTAATGAAAAGAACTCAATTAACTATCGGCTTACTCGGTCTTATGATCGCGGTGAGCTGTACTACTCAAACGGAGACTTTAGAGGAAAAAGCTCGACGAATTCATGAATCGGTGATCACCATTGATACCCATGATGATATCAATGTGGCCAATTTTACTGATAGTATCAATTACACACAGCGCTTGAATACTCAAGTGAATCTCCCTAAAATGGACGAAGGTCAGCTTGATGTGGCCTGGCTTAT
>JAAZVG010000072.1 GCA_018623655.1 Flavobacteriaceae bacterium | reverse complement strand
GTCCAATGCCATAATAGAGCTTAACCACATCGGCTTCACGTTCACTTAAGGTTTGTAATACACGTCCAATTTCTTCCCTAATAGATTCTTTTACTAGTTCTGAATCTGGCATTGGGGTCTCAGAGGCAGAAATAACATCGTACATATTTGAATTTTCTCCTTCAGTAAAAGGAGCATCCATAGAAATATGTTTTCCAGCATTCTTTAAAGATTGTTTCACTTCAGCAACAGACAATCCTAATTCTTCTGCAATTTCTTCAGCAGAAGGTGGGCGTTCGTGTGCTTGCTCCAGATAAGAAAAGGTCTTATTAATCTTATTGATTGATCCAATTTTATTCAGAGGTAAGCGAACAACCCTAGATTGTTCGGCCAGTGCTTGTAAAATACTTTGACGAATCCACCATACCGCATACGATATAAATTTAAAACCTCTAGTTTCATCAAAACGTTGTGCCGCTTTTACTAGACCAAAGTTTCCTTCATTAATTAGGTCTGGTAGTGTCAACCCTTGATTTTGGTATTGCTTAGCTACAGAAACTACAAATCGAAGATTAGAGTTTACTAATTTTTCTAAGGCGCGTTGACTTCCTTTTTTAATCTTCTGAGCCAATTCTACCTCTTCTTCGGCGGTAATTAAGTCTATCCTACTAATATCTTGAAGGTACTTATCAAGTGACTTTGACTCTCGATTGGTTACCTGTTTAGCAATTTTAAGTTGTCTCATGGGTTTGATTTTCTCTAAACTATGATACAAATCATTTCAGGCCACTACAATAAAATGCCTAAGGGGTTATCAAGAAGTTATCACCAAAAGATTCTAATAGTTAAGATTTGGCTTTGGGAAAAGTTTTAGGCTATTTTTGCACTTTAGTCAAAATCCCATCTCAATTGCCACGCTCTAAAGATTTATATAAATACCAGCAGAATGATCTCAAACGTATCTTCGATGCTCTAGAAGCCTTAGACGATGGTGGAAATATTCTATATCAGTTACCTACTGGTGGAGGTAAAACAGTTATTTTCAGTGAGATTGCGCGTAAATACATTGAAACCTATCGCAAAAAAGTTGTTGTATTAACTCACAGGATCGAACTAAGTTCACAAACTTCCAAAATGCTAGCGGATTTTGGTGTTAAAAATAAAGTCATTAATTCAGCGGTCAAGGAAATTCCGGCAGAAGATGACCATACCTGTTATGTGGCGATGGTGGAAACCTTAAATAATCGGTTGAATGATGAAAAAATCATTTTAGAAAATGTAGGGTTAGTCATTATTGATGAAGCCCATTACAACTCATTTAGGAAGCTATTCAAATATTTTGAAAATGCTTATGTGCTGGGCGTGACTGCTACACCACTAAGCTCAAATATTAAGCTCCCAATGAAAGATTATTATAAAAAATTAATCATCGGGGAGTCTATTAAGTCTTTGATCGATAAAGGATTTTTGGCAAAAGCTGAAATTCATCGATTCGACCTAAGTCTTCAAAGTTTAAAACTCGGAGCTAATGGAGATTACACTGTAAAGAGTAGCGATGCCTTTTATACGAATCAAAGTATGATAGGAAAGCTTTTAAACGCTTACATGGAACTTTCTAAGGGTAAAAAGACACTGATATTTAATAACGGAATATTTGCATCCTACTCAGTTTATGAAGCCTTTAGTAAGCTCGATTTGCCTATTCGTCATTTAGATAACAAAAATTCAGCTACAGAACGTGCCGAAATACTAGATTGGTTTAAACATACCCCAAATGCAATCTTAACCTCTGTGAGTATACTAACGACGGGGTTTGACGAGCCAAGCGTAGAAACGGTAATATTAAACAGAGCAACTCGATCATTAACCCTATATTTTCAAATGATTGGTAGAGGGTCACGAGTACTTCCTAATAAATCCTCTTTTAGGGTTATTGATCTTGGAAACAACACTTTGCGTTTTGGTCCATGGGATGAGCCGATTGACTGGCAAGAAATATTTCATTTCCCCGACTTCTATCTCGAAAGTATTAAGAGTGATGAAGAGATTGAGCGAGACTTCGAGTATATTATGCCCGAGGTGATTAGAGAAAAATTTAATAATACGACCGATCCGACTTTTAATATCAAAGAACGATATAAAGAGGTTTTTGCTCAAGGGGGTAGAGGTAAACAGGTTTTAGAGGAGAGTATTAAGCAGCATACTCAAATGTGTATAGAAAACAGTGAGACAGTAATAGAAGCTCGTCAACTGGCTAAGTTATTAGAAGAAGATATTCAGTACAGAGTTCAGCAATACACTTATTGCATTATGAACAATACTAAGAATTATAAAGAATGGCTTGAAGAAGATTATATCAGAAAGCTTAGAGCTAATATTGCAAGGCAATTCGCCGCTATGTCCTCGTGAGAAAGAAACTGCTAATCCTTGCAAATTTATGGCCAGAATCTAAGACAACTGCAGCTGGTAAGCATCTATTAGCACTTATTCAATCGTTCAAAAAAGCTGAATATCATGTGCACTTTAGTTGTTCGATGAATAAAACCTATTTGGGTGACTCATTGAATGACGACGCTATTACTACTCACAAAATTGAGCTAAATAATGACTCATTTGATCAATTGCTTCTAAGTATTCAACCAGATATTGTTTTGTTTGATCGATTTATTTCAGAGGAACAATACGGCTGGAGAGTTTATAAAAACTTGCCTAATTGCTACACCTTACTAAATACAGAAGACCTTCATAGTCTCAGGTTAGCCCGAGCAAATAAAAAAGAAGAAAAGTGGGTAGAAACTGATGTATTTAAACGTGAAATAGCTAGTTTCCTTCGAGTTGATAAAGTTTTAATTGTATCTGAGGAGGAAATTATAAAATTGAATTATTTTCTACCATCTATTGCATCTAAGCTTATTTACACACCACTTGTAATTGATTCAAAACAAATTGATTACAACTTGAAAAGAAAGCCATGGAGTTTTGTCTTCTTTGGTTCTGGTAAACATCCAGGAAATCAAGCCACTGTTAAATCCATTGCTACCATGTGGCCTGATATTTTGAACATACAACCTGAAAGCACATTGAGTATTATTGGTGCTTATTACCCTGACTCATTGATAAGTGAAGTCAAGAAATTGAAGCAAGTAACATTTATGGGGTGGATAGAAAAATTGGAAGCTGAACTTCTGCTTCATGAATTTCTAATCTCACCAACTCCCTTTGGAGCAGGGTTAAAAGGAAAGGTCTTAGAGTCCATAAACAATGGTGTATTATGTTTATGCTCTTCTCAAGCTAGTGAAGGGATTGATACGAAGCATCACTCGCAGTTTATGCACCTGAATAGTGAAGAAGCATTCTTACAATCAATCACAATTTTATCTGAGAGTAAGGATTTGATACAGAAAGAACGGTCTATTCAATCTGAACTACTAAAACCCTTTATTTCATTTTCAAATGATTCATGGATAGCAGAATTATTAAATGATACGATTCAAAACGAGTCGAATATCATTAAACAAATTATGCGCCATTCGACGATTAATTCATCTGAAAATCTAGGTAAATACCTTACCTTGAAAACAAATAAAAATTAAAACACATCCTTTATGTCACAATTCGAAACGGTAAAAGAATATGAGGATATTACGTTCAAAAGAATGGGTAGTATCGCTAGAATTGCCTTTAATCGTCCCGAGGTTAGAAACGCATTTAGACCCAAAACGACTTCTGAGTTATACGATGCCTTTTACACTGTATCTGAGGATCCAACGATCGGTGTTGTTCTGCTCAGCGGTGAAGGTCCATCTTCTAAAGATGGCGTTTATTCGTTTTGTAGTGGAGGTGATCAAAAGGCTAGGGGAGAACGTGGCTATATAGGGGATAATGGAATTCATCGTCTTAATATTCTAGAGGTTCAACGTTTAATTCGCTTTATGCCTAAGGTTGTTATAGCGGTCGTTCCAGGCTGGGCAGTTGGCGGAGGTCACAGTCTTCACGTTGTTTGTGATCTCACAATAGCAAGTAAAGAACATGCAATATTCAAGCAGACAGATGCAGATGTCAGTTCATTTGATGCTGGGTACGGATCTGCTTATTTAGCAAAGATGGTAGGTCAGAAGAAAGCAAGAGAAATCTTTTTTTTAGGAAGAAATTACTCCGCTGATGAAGCCTTTGAAATGGGAATGGTGAATTGTGTTGTAGAACACGCCAAACTTGAATCGACTGCAGTAGACTGGGCGAATGAAATATTAGCAAAATCTCCAACCGCTATCAAAATGTTAAAATTTGCTATGAATCTTACCGACGACGGGATGGTGGGTCAACAGGTTTTTGCCGGAGAGGCTACTAGACTTGCTTACATGACAGAAGAGGCAGAAGAAGGAAGAGATGCATTTTTAGAAAAACGCAAACCTAATTTTAAGAAAGATCAATGGATATCTTAAAGGTAATCACATTAAACCTTTTTTGTATTGCTTTCTCTTATGGCCAGCAAATCAGTTCTTTTACAGAACAGCTTTACAACGAATATCCGAAATATAAGGTTGAGGGCTTTTCAAATAAGAAGGTGGAGCCAGAATTTTTGCAGAAACGGTTAGGTCAGGTCTTAAGCAAAGCTCCAGATTTTTTTGACACTCAAGTATTGGGGTATTCTGTTGAGGGTAGGCCTATTAGAATGGTAAGTGTTGGTAATGGGAAGGTCGATGTTCTTATGTGGTCTCAAATGCACGGAAATGAGTCTACAGCTACAAGGTCTATCGTTGATTTACTTTCATTCTTCGCAGAAAATAAAAAAAAGAAAGTGGTAAATGATCTAATGCAAGATCTTAGAATTCATTTTATTCCAATGTTAAATCCTGATGGAGCTAGCCGCTGGATTCGAGAAAATGCCATTGGTATTGATCTAAACCGTGATGCTTTGCGCTTGATCGCACCAGAGTCTCGAGTATTAAAGCGAGTGAGAGATAGTCTAAATGCAGATTACGGCTTTAATCTACATGATCAAAGTAGGTATTATAACGTTGAGCGTCTTTCTAATGAAGCGAGTATTTCGTTCTTAGCAACGGCTTTCGACTATGAAAAGAGTAGCAGCGCAGGGAGAGATGAAGCAATGCAATTGATCTCTTATTTGTATCAGATTAATCAAAAATACATTCCAAATCATACTGGTCGGTACAATGATGATTTTGAACCTCGTGCCTTTGGTGACAACATTCAAAAATGGGGTACAAAACTCATTTTAATTGAAACGGGAGGTTTTAAAGATGATCCTGAAAAGAATTTAGGTAGAAAACTAAATTATGTTTTGATCGGTTCAGCGCTAGAGGCGATTCAAAAAGGACTACATAAATCAATTCCAGTAGGACAATACACAAAGATTCCCCGCAATGATAGAAACTTGTTTGATTTGAAAATTGAGAAGGTTCAAAAATGGGTAAATGGTTCCTATTACACTGTTGATTTAGGATATTATCTAGAAGAAGCCGACACCAACGATGAGGTGAAGTACATGGTAAAATTAGAAGACCAAGGAGATTTAAGTACTTATTCAGGGTATCGAAATTTAGATGCTCATGAATTAAGAATTGTTTTTCCTAAAGTTTATCGAGGTAAAGTAAAAAGCAGTACACATGAAAAATCTTTATTACGAAAAGGGTTTCTTTATTTTTCAAGAGTATCAAAGAAATATCAATCTGAAATAATGAAACAAGCCTTAGAAGAAGTGGAGGAGTCGCTTGAAAACGCTTATTTCCTCTTTAACAACTTAAATCAATCTAAATATCTTTTTTACAATGGTCAAATTATTGAAATTCAATAATTTAATAATTTAATATTAAAGTAAAGTTTTAGATTAAACTTAAATCTAATACTAATTAGTATAAAGTGCAGATTACCAAGGTTTTAGCTTTTTTATCAATTTATTTAATATGGGGTTCTACCTACTTGTTAAACAAGATAGCCGTGGGGCAATTAGCACCTTTTATGCTTGCGGGTGTGCGTTTTTTAACAGCATCGCTTTTAATGTTTCTAATCGTTGGAATCACGAAGAAAAGCTTACGAGTGAATCTGGTACAATTAAAAAATACAGCAATTGCTGGATTTTTATTTTTAGCTATTGGTAACGGAGTTGTAGTTTGGGCTTTATCTTATGTAGATAGCGGCCTAACAGCCTTAACAATCGCATCCCAACCACTTGTAGTCTTATTACTTCTTTGGATTCTGGAGAAGCGAAAAATAAAACTGTTTTCATGGGTCGGGGTATTTGTTGGCTTACTAGGGATGTACTTGCTTATAAGTCAAAACCAAATCTCTTCATCACCAGAATCATTTAAAGGAATACTAATGATAATAGGCTGTGTGATTACGTGGGGATATGCTAGCATATTTGTAGGTAAAGCCGAATTACCAAAGAATTATCTGGTTAACACAGCTTATCAAATGCTGTTTGGCAGCCTTTGGTTAATATTAATGAGCGTCATTAAAAACGAGCGTTGGATTAGCCCGGTCAATTGGCAGCCAAATGTGCAATGGGCAATGTTAGGATTAATTATTTTTGGAAGTATCGTTGCATTTACATCATTTAATTACTTGTTAAAGATCGTAAGCCCAGAAAAAGTTGCGACTTCAACGTATATTAATCCGATAGTAGCCATGGTTTTAGGATACCTTGTACTCAAAGAAACGATAAGTTCACAAAGTATAATTGCTGCCGTAATTTTGCTCACCGGGGTGTATTTTATAAATATGAAAAGAGATCCCAGAGTTTATCTCAGAGCACGCACTATGAAACGTTTAAAATAATTGTCCCATAATTTATATTATGTAAAATAGAATATGAAATCAGCTATCCCCTCTGTCAATCTCGAACAATACATCAATGGCACTCCAAATGAACGACTTACCTTCATTGATGCTGCAGGCGCAGCATTTTCTGAAATTGGTTTCGTCGCTTTAAAAGGACATTTCTTAGATAAAAACCTCACGAATAATTTATATACTTCGATCAAAGATTTCTTCGCCCTTCCAGAATCTGTTAAGATTCAATATGAAATAGAAGGAATGGCCGGCCAACGAGGTTATACCTCTTTCGGACGGGAAACCGCTAAAGGCAGTAAAATAGCTGATTTGAAAGAATTTTGGCATTTTGGTCAATATCATGACCCTCATAGTATTTATCCACCAAATTGTACTGTTTCAGAGTTAGACTCATTCAACACTTTTGGAGAGCAAGCTTTTAAAGCTCTTGAGAATACCGGTCTACATTTACTACGTGCTATCGCTGAGCACCTTGATTTGCCTGCTAATTATTTCGATCAATGGGTAATTGGAGGTAATTCAATACTACGCCCTATCCACTATCCTCCAGTAAAACCAGAGGATAGAAAAGCCATTAGAGCAGCTGCGCATGGGGATATTAATTTGATCACCTTACTTATGGGCGCACATGGT
>JAAZVG010000071.1 GCA_018623655.1 Flavobacteriaceae bacterium | reverse complement strand
GGGCTTTATGGCTAACTTAAAGGAAATACGTAACAGAATATCGTCGGTTTCTTCAACCATGCAGATTACCAGTGCTATGAAAATGGTTTCTGCAGCAAAGCTGAAGAAAGCTCAAGATGCTATTGTTGCTATGCGCCCCTACGCTGATAAACTTTCTTTTTTATTGGCCGGTTTAGGACAAAATCTCGAAGAAGGTACAGATAACGGATATGCTGAAAAGCGAGCAACCAAAAAGGTGCTTCTAGTAGCTATTAGTTCCAACCGAGGGCTTTGTGGGGCTTTTAATACCAACGTTATTAAAGCGGTTAAAGCGGCATCTGAGTCTTATGGCAAAGAGGTATTGGTAGAAATTTTAACTATCGGAAAGAAAGCGGCAGACGGCCTTAAAGGAGCTAATAGAGCTGGAGACCATAGCTCAATCTTTGATGATCTAACTTTTGATGCTTCTGCGATTGTGGCGAATGAGCTGATAGATGCTTTTATTGCAGAGCAATACGATGAGATTAGATTAATATATAACTCATTCAAAAACGCAGCAACTCAAATTGTTAAGAACGAAGCGTTCTTACCTATGTTAGCAGAAGGAGATGCTACAGAAACAACCTCAGAGGAGTATATTTTTGAGCCATCGGCAGAGGAAATAGTGAATGAACTTATTCCGAAGTCACTCAAAATACAGCTGTACAAAGCGGTTAGAGACTCTTTTGCTAGTGAGCACGGAGCGAGAATGACGGCAATGCATAAGGCAACAGACAACGCCAAAGAGCTCAGAGACCAGCTGAAACTTACCTATAACAAAGCGCGCCAAGCAGCAATTACCAATGAAATCCTAGAAATTGTAGGAGGGGCTGAGGCGCTAAACGGGTAATTCCACAAACCAGTTTGATTATCTTTAGGACATAAGCAGTTATGTCTTGAGAACTAGGCACCTTATTTTTTTGTTTTTTCTTGCAGGACTTCTTTGTTCATGTGGAGCTTATCGTAACGACATTCAAATTGTGAATATTGAAGCGTCCAAAGTTTTGCCTGGGAGAGCCGAAACGAAACCATACTATGAAATTAAACTGAAATGGACAGCGCCTAATTCATGTGATTGGAGAGCTGAGATCTATGGATTTGAAAAGAAGGTTGATCATTCAGGCGACTCATATCGCTTAAGATTAGAGTCGTATGAAGAAGGTGCCTCGATTTTTATTTATTGTTTGGGACAACCTAATCGCAAAACCAAACTTATCTTGCCGCCATTAAGCCGTCCTATAACAAGACAGTAGAACAGACCCATGGAAACCATTAAGCGTTTAGGAAAACAAATTTTTGTTTACGGATTAGCCACCGTCCTACCTCGTGCATTGTCGTTTCTTCTTTTGCCGCTATACACCTCCACTTTTGACCAGGCCTCTGGCTATGGGCAGTATGTTTTTATCTACTCTTGGATTGCTTTTTTCAACGTGCTTCTTTCGTATGGGATGGAGACCGCCTTTTTTAGACATTACCATAAAAGTGACAAGCCCGAACAAGTTTTAACCACGTCGATTTGGGCCCTAACTGCCTCTTCATTGTTCCTTTTGTTCGTCGGAATCGTTTTTTATGAAGTTGTTGGAACAGCGACGGGAATTCAGCCCGAGTTTGTTAAGAAAACGGTGTACATTCTTATACTCGACGCTCTTGTTGTTATCCCCTTTGCTTATCTCAGAGCTCAAGAGCAAGCGACAAGATATGCCTTAGTCAAATCAATTAATGTGATAATCAATGTAGGGCTTAACGTTTATTATCTTAAGTTTTCAGGAACACGATTCTTGGGAAACGAGATTGACGCCATCTTTGAAGCCAACATCATTGCCAGCGCTTTTACGCTTTTTTGGATGTTACCCGTTTATTTCAAATATAAACCGGTTTTCGATTACAAGCTTTATAAGGAGCTACTTAGATATGCAATGCCCGTTATGCTTGCAGGCATTGCATTTACCATCAATGAGGTTTTCGATAAGATCATTCTTACTCGCTTAGCGGGCGAGACAGAGGCTGGTATTTATGGCGCATGTTATAAACTAGGTGTTTTCATGACATTGTTTGCAACAGCATATCGCATGGGCGTTGAACCGTTCTTTTTTAGAGAAGCCAATAAAGAAAATAAAGAGAAACAATACGCAGACGTCACCTATTTCTTCGTGGTCTTTTCCAGTATTATCTACTTAGGGGTTATGGTCTTCTTAGAACCCATTGCCGAGATTTTCTTGCGAGATGAGGTGTACAGGGAAGGCCTTATAATTGTTCCCTTCGTGTTGCTAGGAGCGTTGTTTTTAGGTGTTTATCACAACTTATCGGTTTGGTATAAGATTACAGATCGAACCTATGTAGGAGCCGTAATCTCTGGCCTTGGAGCGTTGATAACGTTGGGACTAAACAGCTATCTTATTCCACAAATTGGATATGTAGCTGCCGCAATAGCCACTCTCGCTGCTTACGGGTTGATGATGTTGATTTCTTTTTTATGGGGGCTAAAATCTTATCCTATACCGTACAGAGTAATTCCTATGTTAGGATATTTAGCGGTTTCTGTGTCCCTGTCCCTTGTCCATTTCTTTTTCTTTTCAACAAGTCTTACGATCGCCCTACTGTTCCTTCTCTTATTTAGTAGCTTTGTGATACTTATCGAACGATCAACTTTAAAACGACTTTTTACTTCTCATGGCACGCATTAAGATCATTAACAAATCGTCTCATCCATTGCCTAGTTATCAGACCTCACAATCTGCAGGAATGGACCTCCGAGCGAACAACCCAGAACCAATCGTCTTAAAACCGTTAATGCGCGCTATTGTTCCTACCGGGTTGTTTATAGAATTACCCGAAGGGTACGAAGCTCAAATTCGACCACGTAGTGGATTGGCCGCTAAAAAAGGCATTGGACTGGTAAACTCTCCAGGTACTATCGATGCAGATTATCGAGGAGAAATCGGAGTAATTGTAGTGAACCTTTCAAATGAAGACTTTACAGTCGAAAACGGTGAACGAATTGCACAAATGGTAATTGCAAAACATGAGGTGGCAATCTGGGATGAGGTAGAATCTTTGAACGAATCTGATCGCGGCGCTGGAGGATTTGGGAGTACAGGAACCGCATAAACGAAAACCCAATGAAAATTATTGTACCTATGGCAGGAAGAGGCTCACGCCTCAGACCGCACACATTAACCGTTCCAAAACCGCTAGTTCCAGTAGCGGGAAGCCCTATTGTACACCGACTGGTAAGAGATATTGCAGCCATTCTAGACGAGCCTATCGATGAAATCGCTTTTGTCATCGGAGACGAGGCCTTTTTTGGTAAGGAGGTGGAGGACTCTCTCACCGAACTGGCAGTAAGCTTAGGAGCGAAGGCTTCTATTTATCGTCAAGACCAACCTCTAGGAACAGGCCATGCAATTATGTGTGCCAAACCCTCTTTAGAGGGTCCCGCAGTAATTGCTTATGCAGATACGCTTATTCGTGCGAAATTTGAACTAGATGCATCTGCTGACAGTGTTATTTGGGTAAAACAGGTGAATAACCCTCAGGCTTACGGAGTTGTTGAATTAGACGAAAATGGACAAATCCACGGGCTAGTAGAAAAGCCTACCAATTTTGTGTCTGACAAGGCGGTTATTGGAATCTACTACTTTAAGGCTGTTGAAGAATTGAAAGACGCACTGACATATGTTCTTGATAACCAGATCGTCAATGGGGGAGAATATCAGATTAATGACGGTATTAAGCGAATGATGCAAGCAGGAAAGAAATTTATGACCGCCGAAGTTTCAGAGTGGATGGATTGCGGAAACAAAGCGATCACGGTAGAAACCAACCGTAGAATGCTAGGCTTTCTTCACAAAGAAGGGGAAACTTTAATCGCAGACGAGGCAGAAATTGTAAATAGCACTATAATTGAACCTTGCAGCATTGCAAAAGGAGTTAAAATTCACAACAGCACAATTGGCCCCTATGTTTCTATTGGAAGCCATACCGCTATTAACAACTGTGAGATAAAAGACACTATTGTCCAGGCCCAATCTAAAATTTCAAATGCCAAGATTCAATATTCGATGATCGGAAATCACGTAACTTACGATGGCGACTTTGCCTCACTTAGTTTGGGAGATTATAGCGTATTAGAATGAGTAAGAAACGAGCAGCCCTTTATTTTTTAGCCCTCAGCTTTGCTTCATGTGCTTTACTGAGGCCGGGCGAAAAAGCCATTTCGAACAGCTCAGGATCACACCCGTTAGAGGTGAATCAAAGAGACTTTCAAGACTCTGAAGGGATCAGGGCTCGTATCAAGGCCGAGTTAAAAAATGGCGGGGAGGTCAAAGCTGTGACAATGTCGATGCGACTAAAACCAAGCCAAGGAATTTTATTAAGTGCACCGTTAGGAGTTGCAAAGGCCTTGTTGTCACCAGATGAAGTTGCTTTTTACAATCGCTTAGATCGAACGTTTTACCAAGGCCCTGTTTCGGTGATTGAATCAATTATTCCTGCTCAACTGAACTACGAACATATCGAAAGACTTATTTTAGGTCAGCCGCTATTTGTAGAGGCAATTAAAGACCTTAAAGAATCAAAAAGAAAAACAGTCAATTTGCTTACAAACGAATTGATTACTAACCGTGTGTTTAGCGGAGAGCTGGATAAACCTGCTGAAGGGCTTTACCGCGTAGGCTTGTCTTCTGACAACGCTCAAATCATCTTTCAAGAGTTTGAGATTAAAGAATTGGATCGGGTAAAAATTACCTACCAATACAAGGACAAAGACAGGTATACTCCTCATAAAATTCGATTAGTTGCGGGTAGCCGAGCGCTCAACCTAGAATTTGAAGGAGTTCAGCTCGACAAGAAATTATCTTTGCCCTTTCAAATTCCATCAGGATTCACCACGATTAAATGAAAAGCTTCTGGTCTTTTTTGTTTGTGTTCGTAGCGGCTTGTAGTCTTGCGTTTGCGCAACAAAAGACACAACAACAGCGAAATCTAGAGAAGCGGAAGGAAGAGATTGCTGTCGAGATTGCTCAGATGGAGCGATTATTGCAGCAACAAGTGCGGTTAAAGGGTTCGGCGATTGATCAAATCCAACTCCTAGACAATAAACGATACGCCCTCGAGAGTCTAATTGAACTTACTGCGAATGAAGTTCAACTATTACAACGACAAATTACCGAAAGTAATGATAGGATTGAAAGCCTTAATCATCAGATTGAGACCATCAAACAAGATTATCAAAAGTTAATAGTCAATTCGTATAAACGAAAAGTTGAAAAGAACAAGTGGTTGTTTTTACTTGCCGCGGACAGCTTCAAGGATGCCAGGCGAAGGTGGAATTATTTATTGCAGTATGCGTCGTATCGAACTACTCAAGCTGAAAGATTGGTTCGCAAACAAGAAGAATTACAGCAAGCAACAAAGACATTAGAGGAGCAATTAGAGAAAAAAGAACTGCGGGTTGAGGAAAACAGAAACCAACAACAAGCTTTAATTGCAGATCGAGAAAAACAGGAAGAATTAATTGTCAAAGCCCGCAAACAAGAGAGCGCTTATCGTCGCGAGTTATCAGATCGCGACAAGGAACGAAAGCGAATTGACAAAGAAATTGACCGCCTGATTCGTGCGGCTATTGAAAGAGCAAATAGAGAGCGACTGGCTAAAGCAAAAAAGTCTGGGCGAACAGATGGTTTTGTTCTTACTCCAGAGGCTAAGGCGTTAGCAAAGAGCTTTGAAGGGAACAAGGGAAGGCATATTTGGCCCGTGGACAAAGGGATTAAAAGTATTGGGTATGGCACGTACGCTGATAAGTTGTATCCAGCATTAAAACACTTTAATAATGGGGTAACTATTGCCACCGAGTCTGGGTCAGATGCACGCGCTATTTATGACGGAGAGGTAATGAGTGTAATGATTAGTCGACAAGGAATTAAAGGAGTATATATTCGTCATGGGGATTATATCACCATGTACTATAACCTTAAAGATGTCAGTGTGAAAGAGGGAGATAAAGTGATATCAAAACAAAGCCTAGGGACGTTACATACAGATAAGGTAAGCGGTCAAACACTTTTGAAATTTTACCTCTATAAGAATACCACGAGACTCAATCCAGAACAATGGATTTATCGACTTTAAAGTTATTCTATTTCAAAAATAGACTTTAATTCAACCGCCTCTTGA
This sequence comes from Flavobacteriaceae bacterium, assembly GCA_018623655.1. GTDB lineage: Bacteria > Bacteroidota > Bacteroidia > Flavobacteriales > Flavobacteriaceae > UBA3478. Next base: position 1,365 of record JAAZVG010000071.1, on the reverse strand, counting down.
GGCTTCATTTTACCCGCTAACACCAAACTCAATTGCTTTCGACGAAGTGCAGCCTCGTATCTTGACTTTTCGAGCTCAGTTTCTGGGGTAATTTCAGGAACCTTTACCGGAGTCATAGTGTCGTCGACCGCCACAAATGTGTAGATTGCCTCGTTAGCCTTGGTGCGCTCCCCGCTTATTCGGTCTTCAATAAATACATCGATAAAAACCTCCATCGAAGTTGTAAAAGCGCGTGAAACATTCGCTTCTATCGTGACCACACTTCCAAGAGGAATAGCAGTATTAAACGCTACGTGGTTTACCGAAGCCGTAACAGCAATTCTTCTGCTGTGCCGTCTAGCAGTGATGTAGGCCGCCCTGTCCATTTTGGCCAATAAAGCTCCTCCAAACAAATGATTTAAGTGGTTTGTTTCACTAGGAAGAATTAGATCAGTAGTTACGGTTCTAGATTCAGAAGGGGTTTTTGATTTCATACTAGAGTAATGTGCTTAGATCTACACCTTTTAGTTGAGAGTAGAAAAAATATCCTACAGATAGCGTTGCTAATACCAACAAAACAACAGCGAGTTGATAGGCAAAAGACGAGGCTGTGGCTTCGCCGCTCACTGTATCTTGAACTGCCTCTGCTTTTGTCTTGGGCTTCTTTGATGAGGGCATCTTTGCCGGTTCTAAGGAAACGTCCTCTTTAACTGGCTCAATCTCTTTCACCTCTATTTTTTCTTTCCTTGTAGGAGGAGCAACAGCAGGGAGTCCGAAGCTCCCGATTTTAAGCTCAGAAGGCTCAGTAACTAAACGTATAATTCCGTTTGATTTTTCAAATTTTCCGATGCCTTCTACAACTAAAACACCTTTACTATTAAGAGTTGATTTCCATTGAAAGACGACAGTTTTGAGCTTGTCTTTTACTTCATTAACGCTTATAAGTTCTTTTGCGGCTATTACCGAGGCCAAAACGGAGTCGTCGTTCGATAAATGCGGATTGAATGACACCGCCCGCTTGGGAGGTAATAAATCACCATTTTCGTTTATGCTTATACCCAAATATTGTCCTGGCTCAAAGGCCCCAAAACCAGGCAAGATGATATAATGTTTTTCTTCAAGAAGTGTTTCGATGTAGGGAGCGAGGTGCATAATCACAAATATCTAAAAATTTATGTAATTCTTTTTTGGTCAAAGCTTCTATTGCAAGGTTTCTTCAGCCTTCACAGATACTTTTAATTATGTTTTCGAAACTTTCTTCAACAAAAATTAGAGAACGGCTATTGTTGTTTCCTGACCCTAAGCGAGTTATTTGTGATGTGTTTAAAAACAATCACAATAAATACCGATCGGCATTTAATTTAAAGTCTGTTACCAAAACAGAAT
>JAAZVG010000070.1 GCA_018623655.1 Flavobacteriaceae bacterium | reverse complement strand
GGTGCTGGGTCAATCTTTCTAGCGGGCCCATATCTCGTCAAAGCAGCAATTGGAGAAACTGTTGATGCAGAAACACTAGGGGGTGCTCATACGCACAATGCAATTTCTGGTGTTGCAGATTATAAAGCCAAAGATGATAAGGAAGCCTTAGATATTCTAAAGCACTTAGTAGGTTCCTTAAAACAACCGAAAACTGCAGGTTTTGATCGCATAGAAAGTGTGCTTCCGAGTATACCAGCCGAAGAGATTTACAATTGCTTACCTTCGAATCGAAGCGAAGCTTATAATACTATGATTATCATAGAGGCGATTGTTGATGCGGATTCTTTTCTTGCATACAAAGATTCCTACGGTAAGAGTATTATCACCGGTTATGCGCGTATTGATGGTTGGGCAGTAGGAATTGTAGCCAATCAGCGAAAAATCGAAAAAAATGCCAAGGGCGAAATGCAAATTGGAGGAGTGATTTACTCTGATTCTGCAGACAAAGCGACTCGTTTCATTGCTAACTGTAATCAAAAGGGAATTCCTTTACTATTTCTTCACGATGTTACTGGTTTTATGGTAGGAAGTAAGAGTGAGCACGGTGGAATCATAAAAGATGGAGCGAAAATGGTAAATGCCGTCAGTAATTCTGTAGTTCCAAAATTCAGTATTGTAATGGGTAATTCATATGGTGCAGGTAATTACGCGATGTGCGGAAAAGCATATGATCCGCGGTTGATTGTTGCCTGGCCTTCTGCAGAAATTGCTGTGATGAGTGGCGGATCAGCATCAAAAGTATTATTGCAAATCGAAGAGGCTAAACTTAAAAAGAAAGGCGATTCACTTTCAAAAGAAGATAAGCAAGCGCTGTTAGAAAATATTGAAGCAAAATACAAAGAGAGTACTTCTCCATATTATGCCGCTTCAAGATTATGGGTTGATGCAATTATCGATCCTGTAAAAACGAGAGAACTGGTGTCGTTAGGTATTGAAATGGCCAATCAAAACGACGAAAAACAGGATTTTAATATGGGAGTGCTTCAAGTTTAAAGAGTTGCTCTTTTATTAATTTTGCCTGTTGCTGTATAAATAAAGTCTCGGAGAATTACCTTACGGGGCTTATGAAATTCAGGCCAGTCTATGGTTTCAATTAATTCCTGCACAAAAGATGTTTCAATATCTTTCTCAGCATTAATCACGATAGTGATCTGACTACCCAAAGATGGGTGTGGTGTCCCACAAACAAAAAACTCCTTATCCCAGTGGTTCGACTTTAAAATTTCTTCTACTGTTCTCGGATATATCTTTACTCCCCCCGTATTAATTACATCATCTAATCGCCCTATCATATCAAAATGGCATTCATCGACGAGTTCGACTTCGTCATTAGTTAGATGTTTTTTTGTCCTTAAATACGGAGTATCTATTAAAAGTGCCCCATTTTCAGCTTTTGATATTTTAATAGTATCCAATGTCTTAAAAAAACGTTCGCTCATCGGATAGCGCTCTCTTAGTGCAATATGAGATAACGTCTCGGTCATCCCGTAAGACTCTACGATTCTTTTTGGTTTAAGTGTTAGGCCACTTAGCGTATTTTCAGACAAGGCAGCTCCACCAATTAGGACATTCTCAATAAAATTGAAACTCTCTTCGCTATTTGCTAATTGATGAGGTGTCATTGAAGTCCAATTGATCGTTTGATTATCAAACATTGAAGGATGAATCATCGAAGAAGGTTTAACAGTGATAAGTTCTGCACCTATGCGCATTGTCCGTACAAGTATCATGAGCCCTCCGACCCCACTAAGCGGGAGACATAACAGCAGTCTAGATTTTGGGTTAAGCTTTAAGGCTGTAATACTCAAGTCAGCAGAGGCAGCTAACTCATCAATGGAAAAATGAATTTCTTTTGGTGAACCTGTGGAGCCTGAGGTGAGTATAGGTAAACTGGGCGTTTCACCATTAGAAAGCTTGTATAATTGCCCAATCAAAAATTTTAAGTCCTCAGGAGCATTTAGAAAAACCTCTTCTTCTAATTGAGCTAAAGACTCAGAAGATTGAATAAGATGACCATTGAGACTCCAAGGTTTAAAATGCATCGTTATCGGTTGATCCAAATAGTTTTTGTTTCGTATTCTTCCATTGATACTTTTTAGAAAATACATAAAGAATAAGTGGGTAAACGACCAGCAAAGGAAGTAATGCATCTAAACCAAAACTAGGTTCACTCACATCTTTCAATACAGAGGGGACGTTAAAGGCAGTCCAGTCTGCCGAAATCAGTAAAGCTCCTATCAAATTATTCGCAGCGTGTGTACCTAAAGCTAACTCTATCCCTTCATCAGCTAAGGTCATAATCGCAAAGAAAAATCCTGACCCAATATAATAGGCTAGAATTCCATATCCGAGTTTCTCAACTTCAGGATTCGCAATGTGCATTAATCCGAACAGAACCGACGGAATAATAAGTGCCAAGAGTCTACGCTTCGAAAAATATCCAATACTCTGGGTAAGATGGCCGCGAAACATGAGCTCTTCAAAAGAAGTTTGAAACGGAATCATTAAAAGTGCGACAATTAGAAAAGGCCAAAAGGTTGAAAAATCAAACTGAACGATAAAATGATCGGGGGCTAAAAAATATTCTACAAGAACCGAGACCACAATAACCAAGGACCAAATCAGAAAGGAGAAGCCGATTCTACTCCAATCAATTTTATGTCTTCCCGTAAATTGCTTGGTAGCTGGAAGTTTTAAAGCAAGAATACCATAGACTAATAAAATCCAAAAACCTAGTACAAGTGGTAATAAGATGATAAATAGCGTTGTTGTAGAACCAATCATATCAATCATCTGATTCATTGCTGTGGTTGTATCTACTGGGCTACTGATGGTAACCCAAAAATTATATCCCATAAGTGCAAAAAACAAAATAGGTATAAGTAAGAATTTCCAAAAAGAAGCTTTAGTCTCTTCTAAACGCTGAATAAACATGATGAATATTTTAAAGATGGATATTCCAAGGTACTGTATTTTGATAATAAAGTGCTCCCTTTGATACCAACAAAGGTGAATCAAAGTTGTTCGAATACAAGCTTCCTGTTCCTAACCCCTGCTCTATAGTTTGGTTTAAAGTTGCGGTATATTGGGCAATGGCATTTAATCCAACATTACTTTCTAAAGCACTCGTGACCCAAAATTTATCATGAATCTTTCTATACTGCTCGATAGCATCGTATCCGCCTATCAAAGCAGGCTTGAAGATGAGATAATCAGGCTTTATCGTTTCGATGCAATTTAATCTTGATTCCATCTCTGTTAAACCGATAAGTTCTTCATCTAAGGCAACAGGTATTGGGCTTTTTTCAACAATTCGGGCCATTTCTTGCCATTGACCAGCTTCTATCGGTTGTTCTATAGAATGTATCTCTAGAAGAGCCAAGTTCTCTAATACTGTTAAAACCGATTCAGGATCAAATCCTCCGTTAGCATCCACCCTTAATGTTAGTTCCTCAGAACTAAAACGATCCCTTATTGACTTTAAGATTTGAAATTCTTCATCGAAATTGATTGCTCCTATCTTCATCTTAAGACACTTGAATCCCTTTTCTAAAAGAGGTTCAACCTGAGCCATCATAAAATTGGCATCTCCCATCCAGATTAACCCATTAATTGCAATACTAGATTCACCTCTAATAAAATTAGAATCAAAGAGATGGAAAGGAGATGAAGTAGATAGGTAGCTTAAGGCGAGTTGCTCTATACCAAATTGTATTGATGGAAACTTTGAATAATCTTGTAGTAAACTTTTAATACTGGCATCATTAGGGTTGTCAATACGATTAAGCAATGATATAAATCGTAAAGTAGCCTTTTGTAGTTCCTTATTGTAGGTATTCAAAGGATCAATACTAAGGCTATCAAAACGATTAAATTCGGCAATTGCAACTAGTCGATCTACTTCGAAAAGTCTCACGATATAGGTTTCTTTATTAGTAAGTACACCCCTAGAAGTACCTCCCGGCATCTTAAATTTTAGCACATGCTTATGAATGTCAAAATGAATCATCCGAAGTAGGCAATTAAAAAGCTGACAATGGAGAGTGCAAAACAGAATAAAGCTACCTTCTTCAGCTCACCATCTAATTCTCCGTAATCTTGAACCTCACGAACCTTTTGAATGTGTGGAATCATAAAAATGAAAGCAAGCACTAAAAAAACGCTGTTAGGGCCTAATACTGAGATCGTTGAAAAGGTAAAGCCAATGTAGGCGATAATAAGCAGTACAAAGTGATAGATTTTTGCACGTTCTACACCCATGCGAACTACTAAGGTATTTTTACAAGAAGTTTTATCCGATTGATAATCGCGCATATTATTAAGATTTAACACTGCGGTACTCAGTGCACCTGCGGTTAGTGTATAACCCACAGAATGAAACGGAATTATTGGTGTAAATAGTACAACAGTGCCAAAAACGGCAACTCCACCAAAGAAGAAAAAGACCATAAAATCTCCTAAACCGTAATAGCCATAAGGTCTTTTACCTAAGGTATAGGTTAGAGCAGCTACGATAGATAAGGCCCCAAGTAAAGCAAGAATAACGAACGAAGTATCATTCAAATTTGCTTTTTGTAATAGCCGGTAGATGGCTAAAACAGTAAAGGCAACAAGCACTATTATACCTGTTTTCAACTCACCTGCGGTAAGTAATCCTGATTGCAAAGCTCGTTTCGGGCCTATCCGATCCGCATTATCGATTCCTTTTAAACCATCACCTAGATCATTCGCAAAATTGGATAAAATCTGCAATGATATGGTAACTATCATAGCCCAATGAAAAATCTCTGGAGTAAAGCTTTCTGAAGTTATAGCTATTGTTCCCCCAAAGAATATCCCTGAAAGAGAAAGCGGTAGTGTTCTAAGACGAGCAGCAATCAACCATGCCAAGAAGGTTTGCTTCATTATTCTGCACGGTGAATCTTAAGGCGAGTTGTTCCTTGATAAGAGGCTATAAACGCATCTGAAAATCCAAGTTCTACCAAAGCTTTTCTGAGTGTATTGGCTTCCTCTAAAGTTTCATAAAGACCAATTGAGTATTTAATATAAGGATGGGTCTCTACAAATATGCCATTCGCCAAGCCTGGAGAAATAAAACCGGTAGCTTCAATGGGCAACATACCCGTTTGTACGCTATAGATGGTATCTGAAGTCATTAAATTACGCGCCAGATAAAAATCTTGAATGTTTCTAAGTTCGATATTCTCATTTTCTAGCCTAGAAATTCTTTCTTCGAGTTGCGCTATTTCGGTGGTATCGACCTCTGGAATTTTAACTAACCATTCAGAGAGACTTCCAAAAAACACCATTGCAATCACTAATAAGGAAAGTATAATTAAGCCATAAGACAACAAGTTGTTTTGACGTTTTAAAGAATGGAGTTGTTTTGACACGATACGAATTTGAATTAGTAAATATAATTAAACTAGTGAAATTAGATGCTATTTTAAAAGCCTTATACCCTTGGTCTCAATAGTGATTTGCTTCGATTTTAATAAACCTCCGACGGCCTTTTTAAAAAGCTTTTTACTCATACCAGTAAGCGCGTAAATTTCTTCGGGAGAAGACTTGTCGTGAATCGAAAGAAACCCCTTTGATTCGGTTCGTAATAAGGACAATAAATTTGATGCACCCGCTTCTAAAGCCTTTAATCCAACTGGGTGAAGACTGAGATCTACTTTGAAGTCATCACGCTGACGAATCACATAAAGATCTATCTGATCCCCTATGCTAAGCGTTGACGAATCTCGGTCATGATAAATAAGACCAATCCATTTACCGTCTAAAATGCATTCGAAGCCTAAGTCAGAGCGACTCGCTACCATTGCCTTAAATGAGGTTCCCGGAGCAATACTATCGGTAATTGGCTTTACAAAGCGCTTCCAACGCTTCGAAGCTACTAACCTACCTGATAGCTCATCTAAATAACAATAAATAAATACAGAAGACCCTAATTCAAGGTTTTCTGAAGATTCTCTGTAAGGTAGGAAGAGTTGTTTTTGTAACCCCCAATCTAAAAAATACCCATTCTTAGAACGATCTGCAATTTTGAGAAATCCGAAATGATCACGGATAACCTTAGGTTTCTTTAGTGAAAGAACCGGTCGTTCTTCGTGGTCTAAATAACAAAAAAGCTTCTTAATAACCCCAGACATAATATCTGGAGTGACTTCTGAGTTGGGAAGTAATACCTCAGTTTCGTCATCATCAACAAAATACCAACCTTGTGGTGTTTTATGTGAGGCCTGCAATTCATTAAATAATCCTAAACCAATCATTGAAGTGCTTTAAAATAATTGAGTAAAATGGCTTCATTCACTTGAGGGTTCGTCATTACCTCTAGAATTTGTGGTTTTGAAGATCTATCAAAAAACGAATCCAAGATGTTTTCTAATTCACTCAGCTTATGTACCGATTTATATTCAAAATCGAATTGCTTGGCAATTTGCTTTGAAGTATAGTCATGAACTGTTTCGAAATATTTAGAAAAATAACTGCTCTTTTCTTTTCCTGGCAATATTCTGAAAATCCCTCCCCCACTATTATTTACCACAATTATTCTAAAATTGGCTGGTAAATCTTTCGTCCAAAGCGCATTTGAATCATATAAAAAGCTAAGGTCACCTGTGATTAATACAACAGCTGAGTTGGTGCCTTTGGCAAACCCAACACTGGTCGACACACTACCTTCTATTCCGCTAGTGCCTCTATTGCAGTACTGATAATTTTGATTTGGGAATAGCTGGGCATATCGAATCGCCGATGAGTTTGCAACATGAATAATATAATCTTCAGGAATATTCTTAAATAACAATGAATACGCTTTAAAATCTGAATACGGTGCGTTTTTGACATAATCCACGATTCGCGCATCAAGGCTTTTGTAATAATCTATCCAATACTCCTTATATGAAGTATCGATATTTATCGAATCCAAAAGGGTTTTTAATTCACTGAAATTTAACGAGCCCTGGAGTGCAAAATAAGTGTCTCTAGCGGTTTTTCCCTCGAGATGAACATGTATTAAGTTGTTATTAGTTCGCAACAGGGCCTTAATTTTTTTAGAGACAATCATTCCACCAGCAGTAATCAATAAATCGGGTTGTAATCGTTTCAATTTATCTATTGTCTCATCACGCCTTTCAAGTGGGGCGATTAAAGTATCTATACTATCTATCGCGTTTGGTAAACTTAACTGTGACAAGCTTTCATGGAGCATTAATACCGGAAATTGAGTATTTAAAACCTTCAGAAGCTCTATTTCCTGGGAGCAAGGATTTAATGTTCCCACTAAACACATCACTTTCAATGGTGAATCTATTTGAGAAATATTAATTTTTTGTGATTTTACTTGTAGACCTTTAGAAGGGAAATCAACAGGTAATATCTCAAATAAGGGATTTTCTGTTTTATTATAGAGCGGTTCATCAAATGGTATATTAATGTGAACCGGACGATGAGTAAATTTGAGCTGAAAGAGCGCTTCCTCTATTCTAGACTGATTAGTTTCGTTTATAATGCTCTGATTTTCAGGATTATCTAATAAAAGCTTTGTTGAATGCGCTACCAT
>JAAZVG010000069.1 GCA_018623655.1 Flavobacteriaceae bacterium | reverse complement strand
ATAGCTGATTGAACACCGCGATTGTTGAATCCCATCCGATTGATGATTGCCTTATCCTTTTTTAAGCGAAATAGTCTTTTTTTATCATTTCCCGGTTGCGGTTTTGGAGTGAGCGTTCCAATTTCAACAAAACCAAACCCTAAATCTCCAAAGGCATTATATCGTTTGGCGTCTTTATCAAAACCCGCTGCTAAACCTACCGGACTATCAAAAACAATACCCATCACCTCTTTTCGAAGCTTGTTGTTTTTACTTACAAACAAGGAGTTGTATAAGCGAGTAAAACCGAATAAATCTGCTACTCCTAAAAGCCAAAAGGCAATGTGATGTGCTCTTTCGGCATCAAAAAGGAATAAAATGGGACGAATAACAAATTTATACATCATTAAAAAGGGGTGCATTGCACCCCTAAAATTTTAATTGGCAAAAGCCTTATTTCTTAGTGGCCTCTCGTTTACTCAGTTCGTGAGAAATCGCACTGCTTTCATATTTCAGTTTACCAGCAGAGGTTTCAATAACCACCGTCTGATTGCCTTCATTGATATCAGCGATTTTACCGTGTAATCCATTTTTAGTTACTACCCTATCACCTTTTTTAAGGGCTGCGATAAACTTCTTCTCTTCTTTTTGACGTTTAATCTGCGGACGAAGCATAAAAAAATACGCCACAACAAAGATTAATATCAGGGGAGCAAATTGGTTGAGTACTTCCATCCTTTTTTACTTCTTCTTCATTGGAACATCAAAAGCTCCAGAGCCCCTAGGCTCAATAAAAGCTTTAATTCTTAACATTTCAGTACCCGCAGCAGTATTTGTTGTTAGTGTTATTGTTTTGGTAACTAGGTTAGCGCCTGCACCATTGAACTTCACAACAAGCTCTCCCTTATCGCCAGGAGCAATTGGTGTATTCTGGGGATAATCAGGAACCGTGCATCCACAGCTCGATCTGGCATTAGAAATAATTAAAGGGGCATCTCCAGTATTAGTAAATTCGAAAACGGTCTCTTGAGGTGTTCCAGCCACAATAGTTCCGAAATCGTGCTCTTTCTTTTCAAAAGACATTACTGGGCGCTTAGCATTAGTATCAGATGAGATTGCTGTAGTTACCGAAACACTCGAAGTCTCTTTTTTCTCACCTTGCCCTTTACAGCTAGTAAGGCTAAATAAAAGCGCTATTGCCGAAGCGAAGACATAAATTGATTTAGTTCTCATGGATATAGATTTATTAGAATGACTCAAAAATAAGGATAATTCTAGACGATTACAGCAATCCTCTTCCAGACTTATTTAGTCTACCTTGTTCCTCATAAGTTGTTGATAAACGATCTAGAATTCCGTTAATAAATAAGCTGCTTTTCGGAGTAGAATACTCCTTTGCAATTTCAAGGTATTCATTTAGCGTTACTTTAATTGGTATTGAAGGAAAATCGAGAAGTTCTGAAATACCCAAAATCAATAACAATTTATCCATTTCAGCGATTCGATCTTGATCCCAATTTGGAGTTTTACCCTCAATCTCCTTTGCATAATCAGCGTACTTCAAAACAACTTTCGATAGTAAATTCGTTCCAAAATTAATGTCATCCTCATCAGTTACTAATTCTGGTAACCAAAAGGAATCTTCAGTCTGCTTTCGAGCTGCATTAATACGCTTTAAGATAAATGTATTCACCACAGGATAGTCATCTACCCAGGTTAGCTGCTCGTCTTCAATAAAATCATAAATCCCTTCATCTGGAGCTAGATAATCTCTAAACAACAACATTACAATTTCTTTATCCTCCGCATAGCCAACCTCCTCGAGATTCATGTAGTCTAAATAAGCATCACTCGCGGTAAAAGAAGAATGAACATTTGCAACATACTTTTCGTTCAAATACCATTGTTTCATTTTTCTTCGATCCCATTGATCTAAAAGCACTTTTGATTCAGTAATCTGAGTTAAAAAGGAATTATTGTAAAATCTAAATGGATCTGAAAATGTACTCTTAGAAGTTTCCAAATACGCCTTTTGTCGGGCTTGCACTTCTCGTAAACTCCAATCTCTGAAATACTTAAAAAAATGAAGTTGAAGTAGGTAGAGCGAATAAATCCCATCCATGCTTTTTTTTAAAAAACGTCGCTGCGAATCTAGAGCTATTTCAGGTGACTTCTGAAGAGCGTATAAGGTTTGTAATACCTTAATGCGGATGTGACGACGGGTTAGCATGAGAAAGAACTCTATTTACATTTGTACTGCGCCCGCAAAGTTAAGTTATATTTTGATTGCGCTATCTTTGAAATCACCGAAACATACTAATGAAGGCATTAAAATACCTCAACTCATTTTTACTCAAATACTGGAAAAAGCTACTAATTGGCCTGGTGATAACGATAAGTGCACGAGTCTTTTCCCTTTTTATGCCTTCATACATTAATGAGTCCATACAGGTTATCGAACAATATTTCAGAAACGAAATCAGTCAGGTTGAAGCCAAGAAAATGCTGCTGATCGATATTGGTATTATTGTTGGTACGACATTTATAGCCGCAATTTTAACCTTTTTAATGCGTCAGTATATCATCAATGTTTCTCGATACATCGAATACGATTTAAAGAATACCATTTACGATCATTACCAAGTACTATCTTCAACTTTTTACAAGAAAAATCGAGTGGGCGATTTGATGAATCGTATTTCTGAAGATGTTTCGCAAGTTAGAATGTATGCAGGACCAGCTATTATGTACGGTTTACAAACATTCACTCTATTCGCAATTCTAATACCACTAATGTTTTTAAAGGCGCCGGAATTAGCGCTTTATACAGTGTTACCTTTTCCGCTACTCTCCTTTTTGATTTATCGAATTAGTCGATTAATTCATGTTAAAAGTACCGCCGTACAAACTTATCTATCTACTTTATCCACTTTTACACAAGAGCGATTCTCTGGAATAGCCATCGTTAAAGCCTATCATCTTGAACAAAAAATTGATAGCGACATGCAGTCGCTTGCTGAAGAAGGAAAACAAACCGCTATGGCTTTGGCCAAGATCAATGCCTGGTTTTTCCCTTTAATGCTGCTTTTAATTGGCATCTCTAATATTATTGTAATGTATGTAGGGGGAAGAATGTATCTCGATGGAAGTATCCGTTCTGTGGGTCTAATTGCTGAATTCATCTTGTATGTCAATATGCTTACATGGCCGGTTACCGTGGTCGGATGGCTCACCTCAATTATTCAAAGAGCCGAGGCTTCTCAAGAACGAATCAATGATTTTCTCATGATTCAGCCTGAGATCGACGATTCTGAAGCTACCACACAAGATCTTCGGTACGGGCAAATTGAATTTAAAAACGTTCATTACAAATACCTTGATACAGGCATAGAAGCACTTCAAAAAATTAACTTTAAAATCAATTCTGGAGAAACCGTAGCGCTTATGGGTAAGACAGGGGCAGGTAAATCAACGGTAATCGATCTTATTTCTAGGCTTATCGAGCCTCAACAAGGTGAAGTACTAATTGATGGTGTTCGAATAAACCACTACTTTCTTTCTACCCTTAGATCAAGTATGGGAGTTGTGCCACAAGACTCCTTTCTATTTTCTGATACAATTGAAAACAATATCCGATTTGGAAAACTAGACGCAACCCAGAAAGAAGTAATAAACGCAGCAAAATTAGCTGACGTTCATCAAAACATCTTAGACTTCCCTAATGAGTATCAAACCGTACTTGGTGAACGAGGAATTAGTCTAAGCGGGGGGCAAAAACAGCGTGTATCAATTGCTCGAGCGATGATTAAAGAACCTCAAATCTTCTTATTTGATGATTGCCTATCAGCGGTGGATACCGAAACAGAAGAGGTAATTTTAGGTAATATTAAGAATCAATCGAAAGGTAAAACCACTGTAATTGTCAGTCATCGAATGGCTACCGTAAAACATGCTGATCGCATATTGGTTTTCGAAGATGGACAAATTGTACAAGAAGGAACCCATAACGAACTAATCTCTATTGAAGGCTTCTATCAAGACTTATATAGAGAGCAACTCAACAGTTAAAAAAGTTGCCCAACATACTTTTTTTTTCCAAATTTGAGATAGACATAATTTTACGATTTCATGGAAAGAAAGGGGAATGTAGAACAAGAAGAGATTTTTTCAAAAGTTGTAAGGGCGGGTAGACGTACTTATTTCTTTGATGTTCGCGCCACAAAAGCAGGTGATTATTACTTAACGCTTACCGAAAGCAAGAAGTTTACCAATCCTGACGGAAGTTTTCATTACAAAAAACACAAGATCTACTTGTACAAAGAAGACTTTGAGTCATTCAAAGAAACCCTCGATGAAATGATAACTTTTATCATCGATCAAAAAGGAGAAGAGGTTATTTCTGAAAGACACCAATCAGATTATCAAAAAGAAACTAGTGATAATCAAACTGATGAATCAGCCAGTGAGAGTTCTTCATTTACTGATATCAGTTTCGAAGATATTTAACTTAAAAATAAAATGATGAGATCGAAGTTTCGCCGCAGTATTCTAATACTGTGCCTACCCTTTTTCGCCTTCAGTCAAGTAGGTTCGGATACAGTAGATTTAAATTATTACTTACCAGAAAATCACACCTATGATAGGAGTATTCCTACTCCAGAATCAATAATAGGACATGAAGTAGGAGAATGGCACATTACACATGACAAGCTTGTTCAATACTTACAGGTACTTTCTGAAGTAAGTGATCGTATTTCGCTTGAAAGTAGAGGAGAAACTTTCGAAGGTAGGCCGCTATTGCTTCTCACTATAACTTCTCCAAGAAATCATGAAAGAATTGATCAAATTATAGAGAATCGAAAAAAACTAGTCAATGGAGAAATTGAGCCAAACGACAACATGCCAATTGTCATTTATCAAGGATTCTCAATTCACGGCAACGAACCAAGTGGCTCTAATGCTGCGCTAGCTTATGCCTATCACCTAGCTGCATCTAATGAGGTGATGGTTGATTTAGAAAATACGGTTATTCTCTTTGATCCCAGCTTTAATCCTGACGGATTGCAGCGATTTGCTTATTGGGCGAATGTTCATAGAGCACACCAATTAAATTATGACCCGAATGATAGAGAATATCGTGAGGTATGGCCTGGAGGAAGAACGAATCATTACTGGTTTGATCTTAACCGTGATTGGCTACCCGTTCAATTACCTGAAAGTAGAGCGAGAATTGCTACCTACCATAAATGGTTACCGAATATACTTACCGATCATCATGAAATGGGAACCAATTCAACCTTCTTCTTTCAACCTGGAGAGCCAACTCGAGTTCACCCATTAACTCCAAAGATTAACCAAGAACTAACTAAAAGGATCGGAGCGTACCATGCCAAGGCACTGAATAAGATTAGCTCCTTATACTATTCTGAAGAGAACTATGACGATTATTACTACGGTAAAGGCTCAACATTTCCAGATCTTAACGGTACTGTGGGTATTCTTTTTGAACAAGGTAGTTCTCGAGGTCATGGGCAAGAAAGTGAAAATGGACTGCTTACCTTTCCATTTACTATTCGAAATCAATTCACTACGGCACTTTCTACTTTAGAGGCAGCTAATGGATTAAAATCAGAGCTAATACAATACCAAAAAGAGTATTACGCCACCCTGAGAAAAGAAGCAGCTGCTCACAAGACAGGTGGCTATGTGTTTGGAACTTCCAAAGATGCAAGTAGTGCTTGGCATCTCACAGAGGTTCTAAAAAGACATGGTGTACGTGTTCTAGAATTAAAGGATGACTACAAAAATTACGGTTCAGGTAAAAGTTATTTTGTTCCGCTGAATCAAAAAAATCCGCGTCTCGTTGATGCTATTTTCGAGGAAAGGATCACGTTTACCGATAGCTTATTTTATGACATTTCAGCGTGGACCTTCCCCCACGCGTTTGGAGTATCTAGTGAGAAGGTGATGAAGAAACCATCAGTTAAAATGACTCCAGTCTCGAAGATTGAAATACCTAGGGGTAGTGTTGAAGCAAAAAGTAATTACGGATACTTGTTTGAGTGGCACGATTACTATGCACCAAAATTACTTCATGCCCTAACTCAGAAGGGTATTCGAGTGAAGGTGGCGATGAATCCTTTCAAACTTGCAGGCAGATCTTATGACTACGGAACCCTAATGATTCCGTTACAAAATCAAGAAAATCGATCAGATGAAATCTTTGCAATGCTTTCAGAATTTACTTCTAAGCATCCATTAGAGATTCATTCTACCTCAACTGGCCTAACAGAAGGTATCGACCTCGGTAGTAATAATTTTGATGCCATCAAACCTATTTCAGTAGCTATATTGGTAGGAAACGGAATCCGTTCTTACGATGCTGGAGAAATCTGGCACTTATTTGATCAACGTTATAATATCAAGTTGACAAAGCTCGAAGCTACTAGAGTTTCTTCTGTAGATTTAAGTCGCTATACCGACATTATCATACCCAGCCTGGGATACGGACCTAACCCTCTCAGCGAATCTGCAGGCACAAAACTAAAGCAATGGGTTCGTGCAGGTGGTACACTTATCGGATATAGAAATGCATTAAATTGGATGAATTCTAACGACTTACTTAGCTTTAATACTCGACAAGCAAAGGTAAGAGCAGCTAAAAATCTTAGTTTTGATCAAGCTCGAGATTATTACGGAGCACAAGTAACTGGTGGTGCAATCTTTGAAGCGAATATCGATCGATCACATCCTATCAACTTCGGATACACCAACGATAAAATCGCACTCTTTAGAAACACCAACCAATTTATTGAACCAAGACCAAATAGTTTCGAGAATCCTATAACCTACACTCAATCGCCATTACTAAGTGGATATATCTCTGAAGAAAATTTAGAAGCTTTAAAAGGAAGCTCTGCTTTTTCAATAAAATCGATTGGTCGCGGGAAGGTTATTGGATTTACAGATAATACCAATTTTAGAGCATTCTGGTATGGCACTAACCGATTACTGATGAATGCGATATTCTTCGGCGACTCAATGTAAGATTGAAATGCGCTAGTGGAATATATTGAGTGTTACGATCCGACTTTTACGAGTTCTACATCAAACACTAGGGTTGCATTTGGTGGAATTACTCCTCCTGCACCACGCTCTCCATAACCCAAATAAGATGGAATTACAAAACGCGCTTTATCTCCTTCTTGTAAGAGAGCGATACCTTCGTCCCATCCTTGAATTACTTGTCCGATTCCTAAAGTAAAGGTTATCGGATCTTTGCGGCGGTAAGAAGAGTCAAATACTTGACCGTTGTCAAGGCTTCCTTCATAATGAACTGAAACACTCTTTCCTTTTTCGGCTTGAGCACCTGAACCCTTTTGAATAATCTTGTATCGAAGTCCAGAATCGGTTTGATCAAAACCAGCAGCGAGTTTATCAAGGGCTTCTTGGGCCGCTTTTTTGGCTTCTTCCTCACGCTTCGCTCGAGCATTTTCAAAAACACGAAAAGCCTCCACGGCATTCCAATTCTGCGCAGCATCTCCTACTCGCTCAATAGCTAGTGTTTCAATAACATCATCTTGAGCAATCGCGTCAACTACATCTTGCCCTTCAACTACCTTACCGAAAACCGTGTGTTTTCCATCTAGCCAAGGAGTTGCAGT
>JAAZVG010000068.1 GCA_018623655.1 Flavobacteriaceae bacterium | reverse complement strand
GATTCTTCTGAACTACAAGAAAGAAGTTCCTTATTCGGTTGAGATTGAGGTCGAGAGCTTTAAAGAAGAAGAAAAACTCATCCGAATTCGTGCAGTAATTATGGTTGAGCGAGAAACTCAAAAGGGAATCTTAATAGGTCACCAAGGAAAGGCGCTTAAACGTGTAGGAACTGAGGCTCGAAAAGACTTGGAGTCGTTCTTTCAGAAACAAATACACTTAGAACTTTACGTGAAGGTGAATAAGGATTGGCGCAGCAATGAAAATCAATTGCGTCGTTTCGGATATCAGGGCTAGAATCACTTCCCTTAACAAAATTCGGCTACCTTTGCGCCTACAAATTTTTCTATGGGAGCTATCGTTGCTATTGTGGGACGTCCGAACGTTGGAAAGTCGACTTTTTTTAATCGACTCATTCAACGCAGAGAGGCTATTGTCGATGCGGTAAGTGGTGTTACCCGTGACCGTCACTACGGCAAGACCGATTGGAATGGCCGCGAATTCACTGTCATCGATACAGGCGGATACGTCAAAGGTTCTGAAGATGTCTTCGAACTTGAAATCGATAAGCAAGTAGAACTTGCCATAGATGAGGCTGATGCAATTATATTCATGGTTGACGTCGAATCTGGAGTAACCGGGATGGATCAGGACGTTGCCAAACTCCTTCGTCGACATGATAAACCTGTGTTTCTAACGGTCAACAAGGTCGATAATGCCATGCGTGAGGCCGATGCTGTTGAATTTTACGCACTTGGTCTGGGTGATTACTTTACCATCTCATCGATCAATGGTGGGGGTTCTGGTGATCTACTTGACGCCGTGGTTGAGGTATTACCCGATGAACCTGAAGTAGAGGATGAATTGCCGCGTTTTGCTGTCGTGGGCCGTCCGAATGCAGGTAAGTCTTCGTTTATCAATGCGCTTTTAGGTGAAGAGCGCTTTATTGTAACCGACATTGCTGGTACTACCAGAGATGCTACCGACACGAAATACAATCGATTCGGATTCGAATTTAACCTTGTCGATACCGCTGGTATCCGAAGAAAGGCTAAAGTAAAAGAAGATCTAGAATTTTATTCGGTAATGCGTTCGGTTCGTGCGATCGAGCACTGTGATGTGGCTATTCTTATTCTAGATGCCACTAGAGGCTTCGACGGTCAAGTACAGAATATCTTTTGGTTAGCACACCGCAATAATAAAGGAATTGTTGTCTTAGTGAATAAATGGGATTTGGTTGAGAAAGAAACCAACAGTGTTCGCGACTATACCAAGAAGATTCGCGAGGCGATGGAGCCCTTTACCGATGTGCCGATCATATTTATTTCAGCACTTGAAAAACAGCGTATCTACAGAGCCATTGAAACCGCTGTTGAGGTTTATCAAAACCGATCTAAGCGTGTACCTACTCATAAGTTGAATGATGTGATGCTGCCGCTTATTGAGCATTATCCACCACCATCGCTGAAAGGAAAGTACGTGAAGATTAAATTCTGTACCCAGTTACCCGGGCATTATCCGCAATTTGCGTTTTTCTGTAACCTACCACAGTACGTGAAAGATCCGTACAAGCGTTACTTAGAGAATCAGCTTCGTAAGAACTTCAATTTTGAAGGAGTTCCCGTGACCATTTTTATGCGTAAGAAATAAGGGTTACCATCCGCCAGAGGCACCGCCTCCACCGCCAAAGCCCCCGCCGAACCCTCCACCGAATCCGCCCCCGCCAAAGCTACCGCCACCGCCGAAGCTACCGCCGCCGCGTCTTCCCAGAGAGCCTAGAATGAGAATGTCTAGAGGGTCAGGGCCGCGCATGCCACCGCTGTTCGAGCTACCACCGCCTTTGTTATGATAGATACCGCTGATGATAGCGAAGAGGATAATGATCAACCATATTACGAGTTCTGCATTAACCTTCTTCGAGGCTCGAAAGTTTCGATCTTCAGTGTAAGCGCCCGTAAGAACCTCGGCAATTGCATCAGTACCTGCATCTAATCCGCCGTAATAGTCTCCATTTTTAAATTCAGGAATGATTCGATTTTCGATGATGCGCTTTGAAAGAGCATCCGTTAATCGATCTTCGACTCCATAACCCGTATTAATTCCGATGCGACGATCGTCTCGAGCCAGTAAGATGAGAATACCATTATCCTTACCTGCCTGACCAATTCCCCAAGCACTTAACCAATTCGCACCTAGAAACTGAATGTCTTCACCATCTGTAGAAGGGATACTAACTACAACGATTTGTGTTGAGGTAGAATCAGCGTAGCGAATTAACTTCTGAGTAAGTGCGCGTTCCTCACTATTGTTTAAAACATCTGCGTAGTCGTAAAGTGCCGTTTGCTTTCTAGGTTTACCAGGAATTTCAAACTGTGCTGAGGCTCCAAGAAGTGCTCCTAACGCTAAGAGGAAAAATAGTTTAACCTTTAGAGATTGAATCATCGAGTTCGTTTTGGTCGTCAGATTGATATGGAAAATACGCTTTAAGCACCTCACCGGCCTCAGTGATGCCAGCTATTAAACCCTCTGCAAAGGCTAATTTTTTAAAAGCCGTTTGCATTTGATCGCGGGTTGAGTCCCAGAATCCTACGGGTACTTTTTGATTGATCCCTTGATCACCAAATATGCTAAAGGCATGATCCTCGTAAGCCAAGTAAAAAAGGACCCCATTGCGTGCCTCTGTTTGATGCATTTCTAGTTCTTGAAATACTTGGACTGCCCGTTCTAAAGGGTCTTTTTCCTTGCTACTTGCCTCGATATGCACCCGGATCTCTCCAGAGGTGTTTTTCTCAGCGGCCTTGATGGCAGCAACGATTTGTTCTTCTTCTGATTTACTAAAAAATTCTTCAGCCTTCATTTAGAAATTGAAGTTTACCTCTGGAACGCTTTCGGCACCCGATTCGGCCTGGAATAGGGCAACTTCTGTAAAGCCTGCCATGTTGGCAACAATGCTTGCAGGAATCTTTTTGATCGCAATATTATAGTCTCCAGCGATATTATTGTATCGGTTGCGTTCAACGTTGATTCTGTTTTCTGTGCCTTCTAATTGAGACTGCAGTTCTAAGAAATTTTGATTTGCCTTGATGTCAGGATAACGTTCAACAGTTACCAATAAACGTGATAAAGCTGAAGAAAGCTGACCTTGAGCTGCCTGAAAGGCTTCTAATTGACTAGGGTCAAGTTGATTAGCGTCGATGGTTGTGCTCGTCGCTTTTGCACGAGCTTCAACGACTGCCGTAAGCGTATTTCTTTCAAAGTCTGCAGCACCTTTTACAGTATTTACAAGGTTACCGATAAGGTCTGATCGTCTTTGGTAAGAGCTTTCTACATTGGCCCACTGTTTGGTGGCATTCCCTTTCATTTCTACAAAGCGGTTATTCGTACCAACGTACCATAAAAGGGCAATAACGATTACACCGACAAATGCTGCAATTACGAGATAACTTTTTTTCATTTTAAGCTGTTTTTTAGATAGATGAGTTGTTGTTTGATTGATTCTAATTTACGAACGATTTCTTCGTTTTTCTTATAGTTCTTCTTGTTGTTTTTAAGCTCAGTCTTTGCACCTTCAAGGGTGAACCCACGTTCTTTGACAAGCTCATAGATTCGTTTTAACTGCTGAACGTCTTCAGGGGTAAATCTTCGATCTCCTTTCGCGTTTTTCTTCGGCTTAATACCATCGAATTCCTTTTCCCAGAAGCGGATGAGGGAGGTGTTCACCTTAAAGGCATCGGCCACCTCACCGATTGAATAATATCTTTTTTCGCGAAGATTGAGCTCCATTAATCAAGCGATTGGTTGGATAGGGCTGCACGTTGGCTTAAGATCTCATAGTCTGCTGCCGATAAGGTACCTGCATAAAAATCTAACGGATTGACCTGTTTGCGATCCTTGTGTACCTCATAATGCAAGTGAGACCCTAGAGACCTACCGGTATTACCTACATATCCGATAATGTCTCCGCGTTTCACTTTTTGACCACGACGAACATTGTACTTTGAAAGGTGACCGTAAATGGTTACATATCCAAAACCATGGTCAATTCTAATATGTTTACCTAGTCCTGATGCGCGTTGATCGGCACGTTTTACTACGCCGTCTCCTGTGGCAAAAATTGGGGTTCCTACTGGGGCAGAAAAATCCATTCCGTAGTGAAACTTGCGCATCTTGGTGAAAGGGTCAGAACGCCATCCATAGCCAGAAGCCATTCTTCTTAAGTCTTCGTTCTTGACAGGTTGAATGGTTGGTATAGCGCTTAGGTATTCTTTTCGTTTTGGCAGCATTTCAGAAATGTCGTCAAGCGATCGCGACTGATTCACAATGGCCTTTTCAATAACATCTAGACTCTCAGCCGCCTCTTTGATGAGTTCTGAATTGTTCTGCCCTTCGTATTTACGGTAGCGATTTACCCCACCAAAACCAGAATAATACTGTTCTTCAGGAATAGGGTCCATCTCAAAGTATAAACGATATACTTCATTATCACGCTGTCGCAAATTTTCAAGTGCTTCCCCAGTGCGGTCAAGACGTTTGATGAAATTCTGGTAGTCTTGCTTGTAATTATCTAATTCTCGCTGAAGTACGATCTCATTTGAATTTCGTACCCAACCTAGTTGATTAAAAGAATAAAAGATTGCCGCACCAGATAGCGCTGAGGCCATAAAAAATAGTCCAAACTGCAATAATTTTCTAAGCGGCCTTGATGCTACCTTTCGATACGATAGGGTATCTGGGTCGTAGTAATACTTCTGCTTGCGTTTTTGGTCTTTCAAATTGTCCTATTTTTGAGCAAAATTACTATTCAAAGATACGTTTTTGATATGAACGCGAATCTCGTCCGCAAGACCTTCTTAGATTTCTTTAAATCAAAAGGGCATCAAATCGTTCCTTCAGCGCCACTGGTGATGAAGAATGACCCCACGCTGTTGTTCACCAATGCGGGCATGAATCCGTTCAAAGAGTATTTTTTAGGGAACACTGAGGCAGCCGATAAGCGTGTTGCAGATACCCAAAAATGTCTTAGAGTAAGCGGTAAGCACAACGATCTAGAAGAGGTTGGTAAAGACACTTATCACCATACCCTTTTTGAAATGCTCGGCAACTGGAGTTTCGGAGATTACTTCAAAAAAGAGGCTATTTCTTGGGCTTGGGAGCTTTTAACCGAAGTGTACCAGCTAGACAAGGATCGCATCTATGTGACTATTTTCGAAGGTAGTGATGATGCTGATCAGCTTTCAAAAGACACTGAGACTTATGAGCTCTGGAAAGAATTTATTGCTGAGGAGCGCATTATATTAGGAGATAAGAAAGACAATTTCTGGGAAATGGGAGATCAGGGTCCTTGTGGTCCTTGTTCTGAAATTCACATTGATCTTCGTTCTGACAAAGAACGTAAGCTGACTCCAGGAGATCAACTAGTCAATGCCGATCATCCTCAAGTCGTTGAAATCTGGAACCTCGTTTTCATGCAATTCAATCGCAAGGCCAACGGAACCCTCGAGCCACTACCCGCTAAGCACGTTGATACGGGAATGGGCTTTGAAAGACTATGTATGGCCCTTCAAGGTAAGAAGTCGAATTACGATACCGATGTATTCACTCCGCTCATTGCTGCTTTAGAAAAGATCAGCGCTCAAACCTATGGAAAAGAGGAATCTATCGATATCGCCATTCGTGTGATTGTCGATCACGTTCGTGCGGTCGCTTTCGCTATTGCTGACGGACAACTTCCTTCAAACACCGGCGCCGGTTATGTCATTCGAAGAATTTTACGCAGAGCCATTCGATACGGATTCACTTTCTTAGGTCAATCTGAACCTTTCGTATACCGCTTGGTCGATACTCTTGAGAAACAAATGGGTGAGGCATTTCCTGAGTTAACTACCCAGAATACACTGATCACTTCAGTAATCAAAGAAGAAGAGCAATCATTCTTGGTCACCCTTGAGGCGGGATTAAAGCGCTTAGATAGTTTACTTGTAGAGGCAAGCAATAAGCAACTCTCAGGTGAGAAGGCTTTCGAATTATACGACACCTTTGGTTTCCCAATTGACCTAACCGCGCTTATTCTTTCAGAGAAGGGTTATACTTACAATGAAAATGGTTTTAAAGAAGCCTTAGCCGCTCAAAAGCAGCGCTCAAAGGCAGATGCAACCTCAGAAAAGAGTGATTGGATTACCATAAATGAAGGTTCTGGAAAAGGATTTGTCGGTTATGATCATCTTGAAGTAAGTGGCGTTCAAATTTTGAAATACCGAGAGATCAAACAGAAGAATGAGCAGCTCTTTCAACTGGTTCTAAACACCACTCCTTTCTATCCTGAAGGAGGAGGGCAGATAGGAGATCGCGGTATGCTGCGTTCAGATGCGGGTAATGTTCATGTCTACACCACTAAAAAGGAGAATAACGAGATTCTTCATTTTACAAAGAAGCTACCTGATTCATTAGAAGGAACATTTACAGCCGTTGTAGATATGGAAGCTCGTAAAGATACCACTGCCAATCACACTGCTACTCACTTATTGCATCAAGCGCTTAGAGAGGTTTTAGGTACACATGTTGAGCAACGCGGTTCATCAGTTCAACCAGGTAGTTTGCGATTTGATTTTTCTCACTTTGCAAAGATGACTATTGATGAGTTGGCTGAGGTAGAACGACTAGTGAATCAAAGAATTCATGAAGGCCTTTCACTTGTAGAGGCTCGCTCGGTTGCTATGGACACGGCAATCGCTGAAGGTGCGATGGCGCTATTCGGAGAGAAATACGGAGATACTGTAAGAACGATACGTTTCGGAGAATCCATCGAGCTCTGTGGGGGTACGCACGTAAATAACACCTCAGAAATCTGGCAGTTTAAGATTGTTAGTGAGGGAGGAGTTGCAGCAGGTATCCGACGTATTGAAGCGATCACTGCAAAAGGGGTTCGAGAATATTACAGCGAAAGAGAAGCACTTATTCAGCAGCTCACAGATCGATTTCCAAAAGCGCAAGATTTAGTTAAAGCAGTAGACGATACCCTTAATGAACTTACCGCCATCAAACAAGAAAGAGATGCACTTGTTGCTGAAAAAATAAAGCATATTAAAGCGGCGATTGGCATGCGAATCACTGAGATAGACGGTGTTCAGTTTGCATCCGTTCCCGTTGATTTGGATGCTGCTGCGATGAAGCAGATATCCTTTGATCTAGCCGCTCAACATAAGGGATTATGCCTTGTACTTGGTGCGCAGGTGGGAGAGAAGGCGCTGTTGTCGATTTATATCGATAAAGAAATCGTAGCTACTAAAGGGCTTAGTGCCTCTAAGATGATTCGAGAATTAGGCTCGCACATCCAAGGGGGTGGAGGAGGACAAGATTTCTTCGCTACTGCGGGAGGAAAGAACCCTGCGGGGATACCACAAGCCTTAGAAGCAGCTAAAGCACTCCTTAATTAGCGAATCGGATATTTAGCTAAAATCGCTGAAACATAGCGATCAATCAATTTTTGACGACCCTCTGGGTTCGTGACATTTGTCAGTATGCCGCTGCCTTTGCCTTGCCAGATTAACTGTTTTTTATCGGCATCTAAAATGTCAATAAGTAATACACCTCTGTCGTAAGTACTCACGGTTTGATTGTTCATTGGGCCCCACATCCAAGGGTTGAACCCCCAGCCCCATCCAAAACCCCAAGCCTGGTTGTTTATGTCGACTCTAGATTCTTCATCGGTTGCTATGCT
>JAAZVG010000067.1 GCA_018623655.1 Flavobacteriaceae bacterium | reverse complement strand
TTGGTGTAAGTAGTGCTTTGATCAATGGCTTTGAAATCGACTACTTGTCGATTGTAGAACTTCTCAAGGCTTTTTTGGTTGTGTAATTCAAAACCTGAGCCATCCCCGTTTCCGTCAGGAAGTCGAAGAAAATAAACTACCGTGTTGTGATAGGTATAAGTTAGTATCGGATGGTTTCTAATTAAGGTGATCGATCGACTCATCTCATCGCCAATTTTTGATCGATCCTCTGCCGTGTTCGAGAGAAACCGAACGGCTCTCAAGGCACCTTCTTCTCTCGCTTTGTAAAAGGCATCGTTGCCCATTCCATAGCCAGCGTCTCCTGCAGTAAGATGAATGATCACGGTCTTGTCTTCAGGGCTCTGAATACTATTAGCGACATTCGGATTCATGAACAATTGCCAATCATCTTGGTGAGCTACGCCAAACACTCTCGTAGTTTGGGCTGAGAGTAAATTGACACCTAATAATAAAGTAAAAGTGATAGCGAACTTAATTTTCATGAACCCAAGTTTAGTACAAAACGAAGATACACAAGATGTTCAAGGTGGTCAACGATGAAAAAATAGCGACACTTTAATTTTTTGGATATTGTATAAATAAATACAATAAATACCTAAAAATCAATACATTACAAATATTTATCAGATTTGAAAATAAAATTATGATTTCTAAGAGGTAATTTAGCCCTCTTTCGAACGGTATTTTTACCTCCTAGAAATTTAAATTAGATGAGTACCCCCTTAAATAAATACAGTCAGGCCGTTAGCCAGGATCCAACGCAACCAGCGGCACAAGCTATGTTGCACGCCATAGGACTGACCAAAGAAGATTTTAAGAAGCCCTTCGTTGGTGTTGCTAGTACGGGTTACGAAGGCAACCCCTGTAATATGCATCTTAATGATCTCTCAGTGGTTATTAAAGAGGGTGTTCAAACTGCCGATCTAGTAGGTTTAATCTTCAACACTATTGGTGTGAGTGATGGTATTTCAATGGGAACTCCAGGTATGCGTTTCTCATTGCCTTCCAGAGACGTAATTGCCGATTCTATTGAAACGGTTGTACAGGCAATGTCTTATGATGCGGTTATTCCAGTAGTAGGATGTGATAAAAATATGCCGGGGGCACTTATGGCGATGCTTCGATTGAATCGTCCAAGTATCATGGTTTACGGAGGTACTATTGCTTCTGGATGTCATAACAGTAAAAAATTGGATGTAGTATCTGCCTTTGAAGCTTGGGGAGAGAAAGTTGCTGGTAAGATTGATGAGGCTGAATTTAATGCTGTGGTTGAAAATGCTTGTCCGGGTGCTGGAGCATGTGGTGGTATGTATACGGCCAATACGATGGCTTCTGCTATTGAAGCACTAGGAATGACGCTTCCTTACAACTCTTCGAACCCTGCGGTTAGTATCGATAAAAAAGAAGAATGCGAGCGCATAGGTGTGGCCATTAGAAAACTAATTGAGCTTGACCTGAAGCCGAAGGATATCGTTACTCGTAAATCAATTGAAAATGCAGTTCGACTGATTGCTGTATTAGGAGGTTCTACCAATGCAGTACTTCACTTTTTAGCGATTACTAGAGCGGCAGAAATTGATTTTACTATCGAAGATTTTCAGACACTGATGGATAAGACACCATTCTTGGCTGATCTTAAACCCAGTGGTAAGTACTTGATGGAAGACTTGCACCGAGTAGGAGGTGTTCCTGCAGTACTGAAGTTTATGTTAGAGAATGATATGTTACACGGCGATTGTATGACGGTAACAGGAAAGACTTTAGCCGAAAATCTAAAAGATGTTCCTTCGCTAGAGGCGGGTCAAGATGTGATCTATCCGGTCAATCAACCGATCAAAGAATCGGGTCACATTCGAATTTTAAAGGGTAACCTTGCTCCTGAAGGAAGTGTTGCAAAAATTACTGGTAAAGAAGGCCTTCAGTTCAAGGGACCTGCGCGTGTTTTTGAAGGAGAGTATGCAGCGAATGATGGTATTCGAAACGGCGAGGTACAACCTGGAGAGGTAGTGGTGATTCGTTATGAAGGCCCTAAAGGTGGTCCAGGAATGCCTGAAATGCTTAAGCCTACCGCTGCAATTATGGGAGCTGGACTCGGAAAGTCGGTGGCGCTAATTACTGACGGGCGTTTTTCTGGAGGTACCCACGGATTCGTTGTAGGACACATTGTTCCAGAGGCCCAAGAAGGAGGTCCAATTGCACTTATCGAAAATGGAGATATTATTGAAATTAACGCAGAAGACAACACATTAAATGTTCACTTGAGCGATGAGGTTCTTGCTGAGCGTGCTAATAATTGGAAGCAACCTCCTTACAAATTCCAAAGTGGGGTTTTATACAAATACATTAAAAATGTCTCAACAGCCTCTAAAGGTTGTGTGACCGATTTATAAATGAAAGAAAAAGCTATGCATATAAGTGGAGCTGAGGCGGTTATTCGCTGCCTTCTCGCAGAGGGTGTAGATCTGATCTACGGATACCCAGGAGGTGCGATTATGCCCGTGTATGATGAGTTGTACAAGTTTCAAAACGATTTGAACCATGTACTTACCCGTCATGAGCAGGGAGCTACTCACGCTGCTCAGGGTTACGCCCGAACTTCAGGAAAGGTTGGAGTAGCGATTGCTACTTCTGGGCCTGGAGCAACCAACTTAATCACCGGTATTGCTGATGCGCAAATCGATTCAACCCCAATGGTTTGTATCACCGGTCAGGTAGGTTCACATTTGTTAGGATCTGATGCCTTTCAAGAAACAGACATTATCGGGATTTCAACTCCGGTAACCAAATGGAATTATCAGGTGACACGAGCAGAGGAAATTCCTGAAATCCTATCTCGTGCTTTCTATATCGCAAGATCAGGTCGACCAGGGCCTGTCTTAGTCGACATCACTAAAGATGCTCAATTCGGAATGCTTGATTTCGAATACAAACCGTGTACGGGCATTCGAAGCTATTTGCCTGTTCCAACTTTAGATCAGAGTCAAGTTACTGCCGCCGCTGAGGCCATCAATAAAGCGAAGCAACCACTGATTGTTTTTGGGCAAGGAGTAATCCTCGGAAACGCTGAGGCTGAATTCAAGGCTTTCGTCGAGAAGTCAGGTATTCCAGCTGTTTGGACGATTCTAGGTCTCTCAGCACTGGAGACCTCACATCCGCTTAATAAAGGAATGGTAGGCATGCATGGTAACTATGGCCCTAACCTTCTTACTCAAGAATGTGATTTGCTTATCGCTGTTGGTATGCGATTCGATGATCGTGTGACGGGTCGACTAGATGCCTATGCGGCTCAGGCTGAGGTAGTGCACCTAGAGATTGATCCGGCCGAAATTGATAAAAATGTTCATGCTGATTATCCGGTGTTAGGTGATTGTAAGCAAAGCCTTGCTTCGCTTATCGAACTTGTAACCCCTAAAAAACTCGATAGTTGGTTAGCTCGCTTCGACGAATTATACGCCAAAGAATACGAGGTGGTTATTGAAAAAGACACCAAGCCGACCAAAGAAGGTCTAACCATGGGAGAGGTGATCGTCGCTGTGAATAAGGCAGCGGGTTCTGATGCTGTGATTGTAACTGACGTAGGTCAACACCAAATGATTGCCTGTCGATACGCAGAATTTGTGAGATCGAAAAGTAACGTAACCTCAGGTGGTTTAGGTACCATGGGATTTGCATTACCTGCTGCGATTGGCGCCAAAATGGGAGCCCCAGATCGACAA
Organism: Flavobacteriaceae bacterium; assembly: GCA_018623655.1. GTDB lineage: Bacteria > Bacteroidota > Bacteroidia > Flavobacteriales > Flavobacteriaceae > UBA3478. The sequence goes on along the minus strand of JAAZVG010000067.1, from coordinate 4,001 downwards.
GTAGTTGCAGTGATCGGAGACGGTGGATACCAAATGACCATTCAAGAATTAGGTACTATCTTTCAAACCGGTGTAGCGGTTAAAATTCTAGTACTCAACAATGAATACTTGGGAATGGTTAGACAGTGGCAACAGCTCTTCTTCGACCGTCGTTATGCCTCAACAGAGATGACAAACCCTGACTTTGTTACTATAGCCAAGGGATATCATATCCCAGCACAAAAAGTAACTGAGCGTAGAGACCTAACTGCAGCTATTCAAGAAATGATTAACGCCGAAGGACCGTACTTTTTAGAGGTTGTGGTTGAGAAGGAGGACAATGTGTTCCCGATGATACCGACAGGTGCTTCACTAAATGAAATTCGTTTACAGTAATGACAACTACCTTTACTATTTCTATTTATTCAGAAAATAACGTTGGCTTACTAAACCGTATTTCAGCGATATTTTTGAAGAGACATATTAATATCGAGAGTCTAACGACCTCACCTTCTGAGATCACCGATGTGTTTAGATTCGTGATTGTGGTGAATGTGACTGAGACTAAAGTGAAGAAACTTGTACAGCAGATTGAAAAGCAAGTCGACGTTATTAAGGCTTTTTATCATACTGATGAGGAGACCATCTTTCAAGAGACTGCCCTCTATAAGGTAAAGACGAACTTCCTTTTCGAGGAACGTCAGATTCAAAACTTTATAAAGCAGAGTCATGCTAATATTGTAACGGTTTCTCCTGAGTTTTTCGTTATCGAAAAAACTGGGTTTAGGCACGAGACTGAACAATTAAGAGAGCAACTGGCTCCTTTCGGATTATTACAATTTGTTCGCTCAGGCCGTCTTTCAGTAACCAAAGCCCCAATGGGCATTTCAAAAATTTTAAATTCCTTTACAGAAAATAACCAATAATTATGGCTAATTACTTCAACACGCTTTCACTTAGAGAGCAATTACTTCAACTAGGAAAATGTCGTTTCATGTCTTCAAATGAATTTGCAGATGGCGTATCTGCTTTAGAGGGCAAGAAAATCGTGATCGTAGGATGCGGTGCTCAGGGCTTAAATCAGGGCTTAAACATGCGCGATTCAGGACTAGACATTTCTTATGCGCTTCGTCAATCGGCGATCGATCAGAAGCGTGCTTCTTATGTGAATGCGACTTCGAATAACTTCAAAGTAGGTACTTATGAAGAACTAATTCCGTCTGCGGATGTAGTAATCAACCTTACTCCAGATAAACAGCACACTGCAGTTGTTGAGGCGGTTATGCCACACATGAAACAAGGAGCCACACTGACGTATTCTCACGGATTCAATATAGTTGAAGAAGGTACACAGGTCAGAGAAGATCTTACGGTAATCATGGTTGCTCCAAAGAGTCCAGGTTCAGAGGTTCGTGAAGAGTATAAGCGTGGTTTCGGTGTACCTACCCTTATCGCGGTTCACCCAGAGAATGACCCCGAAGGAAAAGGTTTAGCCCAAGCGAAGGCTTATGCAGTAGCTACAGGGGGACACCGTGCCGGTGTACTTGAGTCTAGCTTTGTTGCTGAGGTGAAATCAGATTTAATGGGAGAGCAAACCATTCTTTGTGGAGTGCTTCAAACGGGGTCTATTCTTTCTTTCGACAAGATGGTTGAGAACGGAATTGAGCCAGCGTATGCTGCGAAATTGATTCAGTACGGATGGGAAACCATTACCGAGGCCTTGAAGCACGGTGGTATTACCCATATGATGGATCGACTTTCTAACAGTGCCAAGATCAAAGCTTTCGAAATGTCTGAAGAGCTAAAAACCATTATGGCTCCCTTATTTCAAAAACACATGGACGATATCATGTCAGGTCACTTCTCTTCAACAATGATGGAAGACTGGGCGAATGATGATAAAAACCTTCTTACTTGGAGAGCAGCTACTGCAGAAACGAATTTTGAGAAAACTGAAGCTACTTCAGGAGCTATCGACGAGCAAGAGTATTTTGACCACGGAGTTCTAATGGTTGCTTTCGTTCGTGCTGGTGTTGAATTGGCCTACGAAACCATGGTAGATGCTGGTATCAAATCGGAGTCGGCTTACTATGAGTCACTTCACGAAACACCGCTTATCGCTAACACCATCGCTCGTAAGAAGCTTTACGAAATGAACCGAGTGATCTCAGATACGGCAGAGTACGGATGTTACTTATTCGATCATGCTTGTAAGCCACTACTTACTGATTTTATGAAGACCGTCGATACCGATGTCATTGGTAAAGGTGTTGCTTCAACTGGAGTAGACAACAAGAAACTTATTGAAGTGAATGCTGCCCTTCGCAATCATCCTATTGAGGCGATCGGAACCACGCTTAGAACAGCAATGACAGCTATGAAGAAAATTGTATAATCGCTTCAATTTGATCCATAAAAAAGGGCGCCATCGGCGCCCTTTTTGTTTTCATTACTTATGCTTTTTCAATCAGCGAGACCAGATAATCTCCCACCTCTGAAGTCTTGTAAGCTTTTGCGCCGTCAGCAAGGTCTTCAGTAACTACACCGTCAGCTAAAGACTGATTGACTACGGAGCGAATGAGTTCGGCCTCTTCTTTTAAATGGAATGACATTTCGAACATCATAGCGGCTGATAGAACGGTTGCTAATGGGTTAGCGATATTCTTGCCAGTCGCCTGAGGGAATGAACCGTGAATGGGCTCGTAAAGCGCTACTTCTGAACCGATAGATGCTGAAGGCATGAGTCCCATTGACCCAGAAATTACAGAAGCTTCATCGGTAAGGATATCTCCGAATAAGTTTTCGGTGATCAGAACATCGTATGCACTAGGCCATTGAATAAGTCGCATGGCAACGGCGTCTACTAGTTCGTAGGTTACCTTCACGTCTGGGTATTCTGCTTCCATTCCTTGAAGAGTCTCTCTCCAAAGTCTAGAGGTTTCTAATACGTTCGCTTTGTCTACTAGGCAAAGAGCCTTGCGTCTTGATCTCGCTAGTTCAAAACCTTTGCGAGCTAATCTCTTGATTTCTTCGCGAGTATAAGTACAAGTGTCGTAAGCCGTTTCACCTTCGTCTTGTCTTCCGCGCTCTCCAAAGTAAATTCCGCCGGTAAGTTCACGAACGAAAACGAGATCGGTTCCTTCGATACGATCTCTTTTAAGAGGAGACTTGTCGATCAGTGATGGGAAAACAAAGGTTGGACGCACATTTGCAAACAGCCCCAGTTGCTTTCTCATACGAAGTAATCCTTGCTCAGGACGCACCTTTGCTGAAGGATCATTGTCAAATCTAGGGAGACCAATTGCTCCGAATAATACGGCATCAGCGCTTGCACAAACTTCGTGAGTTTCTGGCGGATAAGGATCGCCCACTGCATCAATAGCAGCAGCCCCCGTAAGAGCGGATTTCCAATTCAGTTCGTGGTCGAATTTTTTAGCAATCGCGTTGCTCACTTTTACAGCTTCGGCGGTTACTTCTGGTCCAATTCCGTCGCCAGCAAGCAGTGCAATAGTATAGTTCATTAGGTTGTAATTTGATTTAACATTTTTTCGGTAGCCTTAATGGCCGATACCGTCTGATCTACATCTAGCCCTCTGGTAGTAAATTCACGGTCATTGTTCTTCCAGGTAATCGTAGTTTCACAAAGAGCATCAGAGTTACTTCCTGGAGGTATCATTACCAAATAATCTACAAGTCTAGGAAGCTCTAACTGTTTCTTCTTATAGATTTTGCGAACCGCATTGATGAAGGCATCGTATTGACCATCGCCTGAGGCGATCTCTTCCTGAACTTCATCACCGATTTGAAGGCTTACCGTAGTCGAAGGCTTCAGACCTTTAGAATGTGTGAGTACGTAAGAGATTACCTTCACGTGTTGCTCGTAGCTTGATTCTCCCAAGACATCTGAGATAATATATGGTAGGTCGTCTAAGGTTACCTTCTGTTTTATGTCTCCTAGTGCAATTACTTGGGCAGTTACCTTTTTCAAGTCTTCATCACTTAACGTAATTCCTAGGGTGTTT
>JAAZVG010000066.1 GCA_018623655.1 Flavobacteriaceae bacterium | reverse complement strand
ATTAGGTAATGCAGATATTGTAATCACCACTACCGGTAATAAAGACATTGTACGTGGAGAGCACTTCGAGGCGATGAAAGACAAGACCATTGTATGTAACATCGGACACTTCGATAACGAAATTGACATGGCCTGGTTAAACACCAACCACGGAAATACCAAGGTTGAGATCAAGCCTCAAGTGGATAAATACACCATAGGCGGTAAAGACATCATTATCTTAGCTGAAGGTCGTCTAGTTAACCTAGGATGTGCTACCGGACACCCAAGCTTTGTAATGAGTAATTCATTCACCAATCAGACTCTTGCCCAGTTAGAGTTATGGAACAACTCGGAGAATTACGAGAACAAGGTATACATGCTTCCCAAGCACTTAGATGAGAAAGTAGCGGCCCTTCACCTTGCAAAGCTAGGTGCAGAGCTTACCGAATTAAAACAAGATCAGGCAGAATATATTGGAGTTACCGTTAAAGGACCCTTCAAGCCTGAGTATTATAGATACTAGTGTCTTCTTTTCAGAAACACAAAACGCTAGTAAACAAACTACGTCGAAAAATAACTAAATAAAAAAAAGGCACCGCAATGCGGTGCCTTTTTTAATATCTAGTCTAGAAATCATTTACGCCTCTGGGAATGGATCAACAGAAACATATGATTTTCCTCCTACTTTCTTTTCAAAACGAACGATACCATCAACTTTCGCGTGAAGGGTATGATCTTTTGAAGCGTACACATTTTCTCCTGGGTTGTGTTTAGTACCTCTTTGACGGACGATGATGTTACCTGCAATAGCTGCTTGGCCACCGTAAATTTTAACGCCTAAGCGTTTCGATTCTGATTCTCTACCGTTTTTTGAACTACCGACCCCTTTCTTGTGTGCCATGGTATTATCTTTTTATTTAATTATGCTTTTGATACCGCTTCGATTAATTCAGCCTTCTTCATAGAAGAGATTCCTGAAATACCTTTTTCTTTAGCTACTGCCTTAAGTTCGGCTACAGTCATTGATGAATAATCAGTACCAGCCTCTTTAACAGGAGATTCTACCTTTTTCGCTTCTTCTTTCTTCGGAGTTGCCTTCTTGGCCTTCGCTTTCTTAGCACCACCACTTGAAACGATGTTTTCAACACTCACTTCAGTTAAATGCTGACGGTGACCATTTTGTTTTTGGTAGCCTTTTCTTCTTTTCTTTTTAAAGACGATAACTTTATCGCCTTTAAGATGCTGAAGTACCTTAACTTCTACAGCAGCACCTTCTACGACTGGGGCGCCAATGGTAACCTTACCGTTATCATCGATCAAAAGAACACGATCAAAAGAAACTTTTGAACCTTGTTTAGCATCTAAACGGTGTACGAATACCTTCTGGTCTTTTGCAACTTTAAATTGCTGCCCTGCCATCTCTACAATTGCGTACATAGTATAAAATTTAATTTATTTCGCCACTAAGCGGGTGCAAATATAAATCAAATAAGCGAGTTACCAACAGATTGCAAACATTTTATATTCCTGAAAATAGACAACCATCTATTTATTTAGACCTCTTTAAACCTTATCTTTGAAGGGACGATCATTGCTACCTTTGTGTAACATTTTACACTGATTGTCGTCAATAAATTACTAATTAAAACACCCTTATTCAATGAGGCCAATTTATGCTTTCACTGCAATGCTTGGACTATGCTTAGGATCGCTCCAAGCACAGCAAGTTGACTTCGAAGAATACGATTTAGACAACGGTCTTCACGTGATTCTTCATCAAGACAATACAGCCCCGGTCGTTGTAACTTCGGTTATGTACCACGTCGGTTCTAAAGATGAGAATCCTGAAAAGACAGGGTTTGCTCATTTTTTTGAACACCTTCTTTTTGAGGGTTCTGAAAACATCGAACGCGGAGAATTTTTCAAAATCGTAACTTCAAATGGTGGTTATAACAACGCAAATACTACTCAAGATCGCACCTACTATTACGAACTTTTTCCCTCGAATCAATTAGCTCTTGGCCTTTGGTTAGAATCTGAGCGACTCTTACATCCGATCATCAATCAAATTGGTGTTGACACTCAAAAAGAGGTGGTACAAGAAGAAAGACGTCTTCGTGTAGATAATGCTCCTTATGGTCAATTAATTGAAAACATGTTTAAAAACCTCTTCAGTAATCATCCGTATCGCTGGTCAGTCATTGGGTCTTTAGAACATCTGGCAAGCGCTTCACTCGAAGATTTTCAAGAGTTTAATAAAGTGTATTATGTCCCCAATAATGCCACACTTGTGGTTGCGGGAGACTTTGAAACAGAAGAAGCGAAAAAGCTTATCGAAGATTACTTTGGTCCTATCCCTAAAGGCGAAGAGATTGTAAAGAAGGTATACGAAGAGGCCCCGATTAACGGTCCCGTTTATGCCAAATTCGAGGATGCCAATATTCAAATTCCGCTCATCTTATTAGGCTACCGGACACCGGGCCAAGCAAGCAGAGACGCCTATGTATTGAATATGATTTCTTCTTATTTAAGTTCAGGACAGAGCTCTATTCTTCAGAAAAAACTAGTAGACCAGAAACAAATGGCATTGCAAATATTTGCTTTTAACTACAGCTTAGAAGACTATGGAGCATACCTGCTAGGAGGACTTCCATTAGGTGAGAACACTATGGATGACCTTATAACTGAAATCGATATAGAAATCGAAAAGCTTCAAATCGATCTCATCTCTGAGCGTGATTACCAAAAACTTCAAAACCAATTTGAAAATACCTTTGTTAGCGCCAACAGTTCATTTGAGGGGATTGCTGGCAATTTAGCTTCTTACAATCAACTTTTCGGTGATACCAATCTGATCAATACCGAAATTGAAATTTACAGAAGTATTACAAGAGAAGAAATTAGAGAGGTGGCTAAGAAATACCTTCAAAAAAATCAACGTGTTGAATTAAAGTACGTTCCTAAACAAGATTAGTATCATGAGACTTAATATCCAAACTATTTTACGCATAACCACAAAGGTGACCCTTGTGATGGCAATATTCGCCAGCACTAGCTTGGACGCTCAAGTAGATCGCTCAAAGCAGCCTGCACCGAATGGATCTCCGGTCATAAAATTAGAAGAACCGCAAACTTTTCAACTTAAAAATGGATTAAAAGTTCTTGTAGTAGAAAACCACAAGCTCCCACGAGTAAGTATTCAATTACTTTTAGATAATCCACCTATTTTAGAAGGAGAAAAAGCTGGGGTCTCAAGTCTTACCGGCGGCCTATTAGGTAAAGGTTCATTAAATATTTCTAAGGATGATTTTAACGAGGAAGTAGACTTCTTAGGTGCATCGATTAGCTTTTCAGGTCAGAGTGCATTCGCCTCAACCTTATCTAGAAATTTTCCGAGAATCATTGAACTCATGGCTGACGCCGCGATTTACCCTGATTTCTCAGCAGAAGAGTTTGATAAAGAGAAAGAACGTTATATCGAGGGTTTAAAGTCTGATGAGAAGAATGTATCGGCAGTTGCTAGTCGTGTTGAGTCAGCTCTTGCCTATGGAGTTGCTCACCCGAATGGAGAATTTTCAAGCATTGAAAGTATCGAGAAGGTAAATCTTGCAGATACCAAGGCGTTTTACAGAGACTTCTTTGTACCAGAAAATGCGTACCTCGTTTTAATCGGCGATATTAACCTTAAAGACGCAAAGAAACTCGTTAAATCCAATTTTGGAAAATGGAAGGCGAAATCGCCTAAACAAACTCCTTTCACAGAAGCTACAAACCTAGAAACTACAGAAATCAATTTTGTAGACATGCCTAATGCGGTTCAATCTGAAATCATTGTGCAAAATCTAGTTGATTTAAAAATGAGTGATGAGGATTATATCCCTGCACTTATCGCAAATCAAATTCTGGGTGGAGGTGCAGAGGGCCGACTCTTTTTGAATCTTCGAGAAGATAAAGGGTACACTTATGGGTCATACTCAGGTATCGGTAGCAGTAAAGATACTAAGGCTCGCTTTAGAGCAACTGCACAAGTTAGAAACGCTGTTACAGATTCTGCTGTAGTTCAAATTCTAGAAGAGGTAAAACGAATCAGAACAGAACTAGTGAATGCCGAAGATCTTAAAAATGCAAAAGAAAAATACAAGGGTAGTTTTGTTCGATCTTTAGAGCGTCCACAAACCGTGGCAAATTTTGCTTTGAATATCGAGACTCAAGGGCTAGATCAAGATTTCTATGAGACTTATTTAAGTCAAATTGATGCAGTTACTGCTGATGAGGTAAAAAATGCTGCCAACAAGTTCTTTTCTCTTGATAAGATGAGAATCGTAGTGGTTGGAAAAGGAATTGAAGTTGCTGAAGCTTTGGAAAACATCAACTTTGGCCAAACTCAACTTCAAGTGAATTACTTTGACCCTTATGCGAATCCGATTGAAAAACCAACATTTAGCAAGCCACTTCCAGCAGGGCTAACTGCGCAAAAGGTTATCGCAAACTATCTGGATAAAGTAGGTGGAATAGCGGCAATCGAAAATGTTACCTCATACTCAATCAAGGCCACAGCCACTATTCAGGGAATGACTTTAGAATTGGCAACCTCATCAAAAGGTTCAAACTATACTCAAGAGATGAAGATGATGGGCAATGTCATGCAGCGTTCTGTGCTCACTGAAAAAGAAGCTTATCAAGAAATGCAGGGACAGCGAATTCCAATGAGTGACGAAGACCGTCAAAAGATGCAACTAGAAACTGGAATTGTTGCCGAGCTAGCCTGGGTGAATAATGCAGATATTCAACTTACTTCTATCGAATCAGTAAATGGCTCTGACGCTTATGTGATTCAATTCTCAGAAGATCGTGCTGTCTATTTCGACGTAAATACGGGTCTTAAGGTTCAAGAAATTGTAACCGTTGAGGCAGGAGGACAAACCATAACTCAAAAAGCTTCTTTCGGCGACTACAAAGGAGTTAATGGAATCCTCATTCCCCACAGTGTATCTAGGAATCTAGGACCACAAACATTAGATTTTCAAATCACTGAAATCACAATAGATTAATGAATAAAAAGCTCGTATTTCTACTATTATTAATTGCAAGTGGGGCAGTCTCATGTAAAGGTGAAACATCTACAAAAAACGCTGAACCTAAAGTAGATCGCTACACTATGGAAGGGGTAATGGCAGTGCATGATGAAGTAATGCCGAAAATGGGACAAATGGCAAAATTATCTAGTGCGTTAAAGCCTCTTGCAGAGGCAGCACCAGAAGGTCCTGAAGCAAAAGCTATCGAAGATCTAAAAGTTGCTCATGAAGCCATGATGACCTGGATGAAAGAGATAGGAGATACTTTTTCTCATGAAGAAATCATGAAAGGAGCAGTCTTAAGTGCCGAAAAGAAAGAAGCACTTCGCATTGAAGCCGATAAAATTGCCGAAGTGAGGCGGCTAATATTAGAAAGTATAGCAAACGCTGAGGGGTTAATGCAAGAAGATTAACCTTCTCATTTTGAATGTTTATAGGGCTGTCCTTGGCAGCCCTATTTTTATTTGCTTAATTCTTCTATTATCAATGCTTTCGACAGTTAAAGTGTAGCCCTTAAATCGAATGATTTCTCCTCGCTTGGGGAATCCTTTAGTGATCTCGAGTATAAATCCCGCAAGGGTTTCAGACTCTCCTTTAAACTCTTCAAAGACCTCTACGTTATTTAATTCAGCAACGCGATAGAAATCTTTTAAAGATGTTTTTCCTTCAAAAACATAGGTATAATCATCGATGCGCGAATAAATAAGGTCAATGTCATCGTACTCGTCGCTAATATCTCCTACAATCTCTTCGATTACGTCTTCTAATGTTATTACCCCAGAAGTTCCACCGTATTCATCAACAACGATAGCCAAATGCGTTTTTTGATTTTGAAAATCAACAAGTAGGTCGTCTAACTTCTTATTCTCTGGAACAAAAAAGGGGGCTCGTAGGAGATTTTGCCATTCAAACTCGCTTTCATCAAGGTGTGGTAATAAGTCCTTAATGAAAAGCACCCCGATAATTTTATCAATTGAATCTTCGAAAACAGGAACTCTTGAATATCCCTTTTCAGTTACTTTCTGAAGAACCTCTGAATAACTCAGGTCTTTTTTAAGACCAAAAATATCGATGCGCGGACGCATTACTTGACGAGTTTCTGTATTTCCAAAGGTGACAATTCCTTCAAGTAATTTCTTTTCTTCTGAGGTAGTATCCTCCTGAGAGGCTAATTCTAAAGCCTGAGAAAGATGATCAACACTAATCTGAGCGCGTTTATCGGCTAATTTATCTTCAAGAAAATGACTTAATGATTGCAGTGGTTTGCTGAGTGGGCTGAAGAGCTTATCTAAAACCGATAGCACGGGTGTCATCTTTAGTGAAACTCCAACTGGATTTCTATTTGCATAAATCTTTGGTAAAATCTCTCCAAATAGTAAAATCAATAAAGTTGCAACTGCGATATCAAATAGAGTTTGCAACGATAGAATTCCGAAGATTAAAATTTCTGAACCAGAAAACCAAGAATCGGAGAGACTTGTAAATAACAGTACTATCGCAATGTTAACTGCATTATTAGCAATTAATATAGTCGCCAAGAGTCGCTTAGGGGCTGATAATAAGACCAGTGTTTTTATTCCTTTTTGCTCTGGGTCTTCTTTTAAATGGTTAATATCTGTTGCTGACAATCCGAATAGTGCCACTTCTGATCCAGAAATCAGCGCGGAACTGATTAGTAAAAAGATCAGCCCAGTAATGCTAAGAATTAATTCTAGACTACCCAAAGAGGTCGACTTTTAATAGTTCGGATCAAATTACTCGAAAACGGGTCTGAGTTCATGATTTAGAACGGAAGATCATCGTCTTCTGCAGGTGACATCGTCGCTTCTGGCTGGCTAGTTGACGGCTGACTCGCTGTTGGTTGCCCCATAGCTGCTCCTCCTTCTTTCGGAGGACTTAAAAAGGTAAAGTCGTTCACATGTACTTCAGTACTATATCGCATCTGACCACTTTCATCTTGCCATTGACGATTCTTCAAACGGCCTTCAACATAGATTTTATCTCCTTTTTTCAGGTATTTTTCACAAATTTCTGCACCTTTATTTCGTACTACTATGTTGTGCCACTCCGTGTTCGAAACCTTTTCCCCCGTTTGTTTGTTAGTATAGGTTTCATTAGTAGCAACGGGAAATCTACCGATACAATTTCCGCCTTCGAAATAGTGCATTTTTACCTCATCTCCAAGATGGCCAATGAGCATAACTTTGTTTAGTGTTCCTGACATGATATTAAAAGTACTAAATTTTGAATTGTTGGAGTAATCGCTCTATTAAAGTTGAAGTTGGATAACGATCTATTTCATCTATTGAAATCACAGGGTCATCTAAGACATCTACGACTACCCGATAAGCCCTAACCACAAGGTGTTGGTGGGACAACTTGTGAATAATAGGATCTTCGTTTAATAAAACCACCTCTACCTTTTGATCAAAAAAAGAAGCGATCTCATCGTCAGACAATTCACTCGAAGCGTTAGATTCTATCATCGGAAACTCATATAAACCCGCCCAAATTCCCCGATTTGATCTTTTTACAAATTGAGTGTTTCGATACTGATCTGAAACCATCAAATAATGCAAGTAGCGCTTAGTTACCTTTGCTTTCGATAGCTTAACAGGCAAACGATCTATTTTACCTGTAGCTAGCGCCACGCAGCGATCGTTAAAAATACAGTCTGTACAATTTGGCTTTTTCGGACT
>JAAZVG010000065.1 GCA_018623655.1 Flavobacteriaceae bacterium | reverse complement strand
ATTGGTCCTGCAATCGAACAAGGTTTTTACTACGATGTCGACTTCAAAGAATACACTATCAGTGAGAAGGATTTTCTTACTATCGAAAAAAGGGCTCTTGAGATTGCGAAAGAAAAACACTTATTCAAAATGCGTTCAGTTTCTAAAGCTGATGCTCTTGATTTTTACAAAACACAAGGTAATCCTTTCAAAGTCGAGCTTATAGAAAACTTAATTGACGGCGATATTACTTTTTGTGACCACAGTGATTTCACTGATTTATGCCGTGGAGGACACCTTCCGAACACAGGTTTCATTAAAGCTTTTAAATTACTGAGTGTTGCTGGAGCTTATTGGAGAGGTGATGAAAACAAACCGCAGTTAACAAGGATTTACGGCATCTCGTTTCCGAAACAAAAAGAACTTACAGCGTATTTAGAGCGAATTGAAGAGGCTAAAAAGAGAGATCATCGAAAGCTCGGGAAAGAGTTAGAATTATTCACTTTTTCACAAAAAGTGGGTCAAGGACTTCCACTCTGGTTGCCAAAAGGAGCGGCACTTCGTGAGCGTTTAGAAACCTTTCTAAAGAAAGCACAAAAAGAAGCCGGTTACGAAATGGTAGTTACTCCGCATATCGGACAAAAAGAGCTTTACGTAACATCGGGACACTACGCGAAGTACGGGGAAGATAGTTTTCAACCCATTCATACACCCAAAGAAGAGGAAGAGTTCTTACTCAAGCCTATGAATTGCCCTCATCATTGTGAAATATACAAGCACAGTCCTTCAAGCTACAAAGATCTTCCTAAACGTTTTGCCGAGTTTGGAACAGTATATCGATACGAACAAAGTGGCGAATTACATGGATTAACAAGAGTTCGTGGATTTACCCAAGATGATGCGCACATTTTCTGTACACAAGAGCAATTACTTAGTGAATTTGAAAACGTAATTGACTTAACTCTTTACGTTCTAGGATCGCTTGGATTCGAAGATTTTACTGCGCAAGTTTCTGTAAGAGATCTGGAAAAGCCTGAAAAATATATCGGTGAAGTTTCAAACTGGGAAAAGGCAGAACAGGCTATTATAACAGCGGCTAAGAACAAAGGACTCACTTATGTTATCGAAAAAGGAGAAGCTGCCTTTTATGGGCCTAAGCTTGATTTTATGATTAAAGACGCCTTAGGACGTAAGTGGCAATTAGGAACTATTCAAGTAGATTATAATCTTCCTGAGCGATTCGATCTGCAATACAAAGGAAGCGACAATGAAAATCATCGACCAGTGATGATTCATCGAGCACCTTTCGGAAGCCTAGAGCGCTTCATAGCGCTACTACTTGAACATACCGGCGGTAATTTCCCATTATGGCTAATTCCTGTGCAAGCTATTGTTTTGCCTATCAGTGAGAAACATGAAAAATATGCCGAAAAAGTTTTAAAATCATTAGAAAATCACGAAATTCGCGGCCTTATTGATGCCCGTAATGAAACCGTAGGTAAAAAAATTCGCGAGGCAGAGATTAAAAAAGTGCCTCTAATGATTGTGGTAGGTGAAAAGGAAGAAAATGCAAACCAAATTAGCATTAGAAAGCACGGTGGCGAAAGTCTTGGTTCAATGAGTGTTGAGAATTTCGCCGAAATAATAAAGAAAGAAATTAAGCAAACGCTTAAATCTTTTAGATAGAAGTTGAACTAAAATTTTAGCGCCATAGCAATACGCAGAAAACGCACTAAACCCCAGGGTCGAAGAGAAATTTCGAATCCGCACAAAATCAATCAGGAAATAACTGCAAGAGAAGTGCGCCTGGTAGGAGATAATGTTGAAATCGGAATCTATCCTATTTCTAAAGCATTAGACATAGCACAGGATTTAGAATTAGATCTTGTCGAGATTTCTCCTAAAGCAGACCCGCCGGTCTGTAAGGTTATCGATTACAAGAAGTTTCTTTACGAGCAAAAGAAGCGAGAAAAGGCAATCAAAGCGAATGCGACTAAGGTAGTTATCAAGGAAATCAGATTTGGTCCTCAGACTGATGAGCACGATTTCGAGTTCAAGAAAAGACATGCTGAGAAGTTCTTAAAAGAAGGTGCCAAGCTCAAAGCCTTCGTTTTCTTTAAGGGAAGATCGATTGTCTATAAAGATCAAGGTGAAATCTTACTACTCAAACTAGCTCAAGAGTTAGAAGAGTTTGGTAAGGTTGAACAAATGCCACAATTAGAAGGTAAGCGGATGACTATGTTCATCGCACCTAAAGTGGCAAAAAAATAAATAGCGGGTAATTAAATTATAGGATCATGCCAAAAATGAAAACTAAATCTAGTGCCAAAAAGCGTTTTAAGCTAACAGGTTCTGGTAAAATTAAGAGAAAGCACGCTTTCAAAAGTCACATTTTGACTAAGAAATCAAAAAAGCGTAAGCTTAAACTCACGCACAGTACCCTAGTGCATGAATCAGATGAAAATAGTATCAAAGAACAACTTCGTCTGAAATAAATAAGGGATTTATTAACCATGGAGTTCGGCCCAATCAAAGATTCGTTAAGAACGCCGACTACAAAAACAAATTAGTATGCCAAGATCAGTAAACTCAGTTGCTTCAAGAGCACGTAGAAAAAAAATCCTTAAACAAGCAAAAGGATACTTCGGAAGAAGAAAGAATGTATGGACCGTTGCGAAGAACGCTGTAGAGAAAGCCCTTCTCTACGCTTATCGCGATCGTCGAAACAAAAAAAGAAACTTCAGAGCCCTTTGGATTACCCGTATTAATGCAGGCGCAAGACTGCACGGCATGTCCTACTCACAATTCATGGGAGCGCTAAAGAAAAACCAAATCGAATTAAATCGTAAAGTACTTGCGGATTTAGCAATGAATCAGCCAGAGGCTTTCAAAGCATTAGTCGATAAGGTAAAATAATATTTTTATCAACCCGCTTTAAATAATCCTGATACCTTTAGTGTCAGGATTTTTTTGTCACTTATGAATCTATCCAATATTAAAATGGTGGTGTCAGATATGGATGGCACCCTTCTTAACTCGAAACACGAGGTTAGTCCTCTATTTCTAAGATTGCACGATCAATTGCATCAAAGAGGTATTCGCTTTGTTGCTGCAAGCGGACGTCAATATCCATCTATGATTATCAAACTCACTCAGATTGGTGAGAAAATGAGTTTTATCGCCGAAAACGGTGCATTGATTGTTGAAAATGAAGAAATGATCCATGCGCAGGAGCTGCCGATTCATACTGTAAAAGAGGTACTGAATACACTAAAGTTCCATGAGCATATTGAGCCCGTTGTATGTTGTGCGAATCAGGCCTACACTCCGAGTAAAAATCCACAATTCATAAAAATCCTCGAAGAATATTATTCAAGCCATCAATTGATAGAGGATGCCGAAGAAATAAGACACGCTCCGTTAAAGTTAGCGCTCTACCATCCAGTAAGTGGGGAACAAAATATTTATCCAGTAGTAAAAGACTATAGCCAACAGCTACAAGTAAAAATATCTGGTGACTTTTGGGTGGACCTATCACATAAACAAGCAAACAAAGGGGTAGCACTTCAAAAATTACTCGATCATTATGGCATAAAACGCAATGAAATACTTGTGTTTGGAGACTATCTGAACGACATCGAAATGCTCAATATGACACCGAATAGTGTAGCTATGGGCAATGCACACCCTGAAATTAAAGCAATAGCTTCAATGGTAACTGAGAGCAATGATAACTTTGGAGTCGAACGCGTATTGAAAAAATTACTTAAGTCTTAAAAAGGCATATCGTCCTCATCATCGGAGAATGCATCCGATATCGAAGGTCGGATTTGACTACTATCTTCGTTCATTTTTGACGCAAACTCAAAAGGTGAGTCATGACGATCTAAATTGTCAAATTTACCGAGCGATCCGATAAACTTCAGGCGAATACTATCTAATCCACCATTACGGTGTTTAGCGATGATAAGTTCAGCTTGACCTTCTGTGGGTGATTGTTCTTCATCGTCCCATTCCTCAATTTTGTAATATTCAGGACGGTAAATAAACGATACGATATCGGCATCTTGCTCAATTGCACCAGATTCACGGAGATCAGAAAGTAGTGGTCGCTTTGATCCTCCCCTCGTCTCAACAGCACGCGACAATTGAGAAAGTGCGATAACCGGAACATTAAGTTCCTTCGCCAGTGCTTTAAGATTTCTAGAAATCGTTGAAATTTCTTGTTCTCGATTTCCTCCTTTTTGGCTGGAACCAGCGGTCATTAATTGCAAGTAGTCAATTATAACTAGCTTAATATCGTGTTGAGAAGCTAACCGTCTAGCCTTTGCCCTTAAATCAAAAATTGAAAGTGATGGGGTATCGTCAATAAATAACGGCGCTTTTTCTAAGGCCTTTACCTTAACATTTAATTGCTCCCATTCATGCTTTTCTAATTTCCCTGTTCTTAGCTTTTCTGAGCTCAAACCTGTTTCTGAAGAAATTAAACGGGTAATCAATTGCACCGAAGACATCTCCAAAGAAAAGAAGGCAACCGGTTGGCCTGAATTCACGGCGATATTACGTGCCATTGAAAGTGTAAGTGCCGTTTTACCCATACCCGGGCGTGCTGCAATGATAATCAAATCACTAGACTGCCATCCCGAAGTAACAGCATCTAGTCGCTCAAATCCTGAAGGAATACCACTTAACCCTTCTTTGTTTGAAATTTCTTCAATTTTCTTCTTGGCCTGAATTACCAAATCCTGTGCAGATTCAGCAGAGCGTTTTAAATTTCCCTGTGTTACTTCATAAAGCCTAGCCTCAGCCTGATCTAAGAGATCAAAAACATCTTGATTATCTCCATAGGCCTCCTCAATGATTTCAGTAGAAATCTTAATTAGACTTCGTTGCACAAACTTTTGAAGAATAATACGCGCATGAAACTCAATATGAGCCGATGACCCAACCGCACGAGACAAATCAATAAGATAATAATCCCCACCAATCTTTTCTAACTTATTCTTCTGTTTTAATAAGTTAGAAACAGTAAGAATATCAATAGGTTTAGTCTCCTGAAACAAATCGTAGATCGCTTCAAAAATATGTTGATGTGCTTCTACGTAAAAAGCATCTTTGTGTAGAATATCGATCACCTCATCCACACCCTTCTTGTCGATTAGCATTGCCCCAAGCACAACTCGCTCAAGGTCAACAGCCTGCGGTGGCAGTTTACCTCGCTCAAGTGGAATCACCGGGTTATTACCCGATGCGTTCTGCATGCGATTAGGGTTAGGACTATTCATTCTATTCTTGATATACCCCCATATCACAATACTTCTGCATACGCTCTTTGATTAGCTGTTTTACAGTAAGTTCTGATAGTTCTTTATGGGTTTTTGTAATTTTCTTTCTTAAGGTTTCGAACATCGATGTTCTATCTGAATGTGCTCCTCCTAAAGGTTCTTTAATAATCTCATCGATTAGTGTCATCTTCTTCATGTCTTTAGCTGTAAGCTTTAAGGCTTCAGCAGCTCGTTCTTTATATTCCCAGCTGCGCCAAAGAATTGAAGAACAAGATTCTGGTGAAATAACAGAATACCATGAGTTTTCAAGCATCATTACACGGTCTCCTACTCCAATACCTAAAGCACCACCAGAAGCGCCTTCGCCAATAATGAATACTTGAATAGGCACCTCTAAACGAGACATTTCTAGAATATTCCGTGCAATAGCCTCTCCCTGACCACGTTCTTCGGCTTCGATTCCTGGATAAGCACCTGGAGTATCGATGAAACTAATTACCGGGATACCAAATTTCTCAGCAGACTTCATAAGTCGAAGAGCCTTACGATACCCTTCAGGGTTAGCCATACCAAAATTGCGGTATTGACGAGTTTTTGTGTTGTATCCTTTTTGTTGACCAATGATCATGTACGACTGGCCATCAATTTTACCCAATCCACCAATCATTGCTTTATCATCTCCGACCGAACGATCCCCATGTAGCTCTAAGAAAGTATCACCGCAAAGTGATTTAATATAGTCCATGGTATACGGTCTATTTGGATGTCTCGATAATTGAACACGTTGCCATGGGGTGAGACTTCCGTAAATTTCTTTTCTCTTTACACTTAGCTTTTCTTCAATTTTCTGACAAGTCTCAGTAACATCAACTTCACTCTCCTCACCAATTAATTGGCATTTCTGAAGCTGATCTTCGAGTTCTTTTAACGGCAATTCAAAGTCTAGATATTCCATAAAGAAATAGTTCGTTTTCAGTTAAGTCGAAAGACAAATATACACATTAACGCTTTGCTCTCGATAATAATAAAGTCGCAAGTGATCCGAAAAATAATACCGGGAGAAAAACCGCCCAAAACGGCGGGAATCCAGCCTGTTCAGCTAATGTTGCAAACACCTTATCGAAGAAAACATAAACAAAAGCAATAGCTATACCAAAGGCTAAATTCAGTCCTAAACCTCCTCTTCTTTTTACTGAAGATACGGCAACCGCGATCAGTGTTAAAATGTAAGCAGAGATAGGAATTGTCCAACGCTTATATTTCTCTAATACGTAAGTGTTCACTGTTGGGCTACCTCTTCTTTTCTGGTCTCTAATAAACTGATTCAGTTCGAATAGGTTTTTAGTTTCAGCGATATAAGATACCGGCATTAAATCATCTATGGTAAATTGAAATACAGTATCTAATCTACTCTGCTGATAAATCGTTTCTTTCTCATCTTCAAAAACTCTTTTCTTATATGAGGTAAGTCGATACGTTGAATCTGCGGTCATAAACCGAATATTAGCTGAAGACATCTTATATTTCAATTGACCAGTATTATCAAATTCTTCAAGCGTAAAATTATATCCGATAAGTCGCTTGGGGTCGAAATAACTTACATAAACAAACTGATTATCATCTACCTGATTAAAGATATTTCTAGTGTTGCGATCTTCTTTGTTATTGTGAAAATATCGATTCTCAAATCGATGATAACCAGCACTGGCCTTAGGAACGAAGAAATTTCCCATAACGAAAATAAGAATGGCTACAAAGCTAGCCCCTATTAAATAAGGCCTTAAAAATCGGCGATACGAAACTCCAGAGCTCAAAATCGCTACTACTTCAGTACGGGCAGTTAACCGTGAGGTGAAAAAAATAATCGCTAAAAAAAGTAATATGGGCATCAACATATTACCGAGTACCAAAGTAAAATTGAGATAATAATCGATCACTTCATCTTTAGGTACGCTATTATCTATAATCTTATTGATTTTCTCTGCTAGGGAGGCCAAGATCCCTATAGGAATAAACAGAAAAAGAATACCAAAAAAGGTAAGTAGGTATTGTTTTAATATGTAGCGATCAAGCAATGTAAGCATCTTACAAACGTTTATTCATCTTCTCAATCATTAAAGTTTTCCAGTCATAGAAGTCACCTGCAATAATGTGCGATCTTGCCTCACGTACAAGCCACAGGTAAAAACTGAGATTATGAAGGGTAGCAATTTGCTTTCCTAAAAATTCATTGGATGCGAATAAGTGACGCAAGTAGGCCTTGCTATATTTGGTGTCTACATATGAAAGACCTTCAGAATCGATGGGCGAAAAATCATCTTCCCATTTTTTGTTCTTAATATTTATGGTTCCCTCAGAGGTAAACAACATACCGTTTCTCGCATTACGGGTAGGCATCACACAATCAAACATGTCAATACCTAGCGCAATATTCTCTAGTAAGTTAATCGGAGTCCCAACACCCATTAAATAACGCGGTTTATCTGCAGGTAGTATTTGACATACCACATCAGTCATCGCATACATCTCTTCGGCAGGCTCTCCCACAGAAAGGCCTCCAATCGCATTACCCACGGCACCGACCGAGGCAATATACTCCGCTGATTTTTCTCTAAGCTTGGGATAAACCGAACCTTGAACAATGGGGAAAAAAGCCTGAGAATAGCCGTATTTATTAGGTAGCTTATCGAGTGCCTCAATACAGCGATCTAGCCAGCGATGGGTCATATGCATTGATTTAGCCGCATAGTCAT
>JAAZVG010000064.1 GCA_018623655.1 Flavobacteriaceae bacterium | reverse complement strand
ATTTATATTCTAGAACTAGAGATTTTGCCAGTGATTTCACTGAAGTTTTAGGATTATTCGATGCGGCGTGGATATTACCTATTTATCCAGCCCGTGAAACACCTATTGATGGTGTAAGCTCGGCGCTATTATTGAATGGAAGACAAAGTATTAAAGCGCTTTCAAAAGAGCAGGTGTTGGCTCGAATAGCGAAAAAAGTTCCAGAGGTTTTAGTCACCCTAGGCGCTGGAGATATTGCCAATTTATCTAATTCGATTTTAAAATTGTTGAAGAAATGAAAAGGTATAAGACCTTGATACAATTTGTGTTCATCACTTTTCTTATGTTGGTGATCATTATACTTTCTCAACACCAGCAACTAAATAGACCGGCAAGTCATATTGAAATTCGCTTTGATCAGAAGAAGGAAATGCTCGTTGACTCAGACTCGGTTAATAAATTGTTAATACAAATTGTTCAACAACACAGCGCGCGCTTAAAAGATGGGATAGTTTTGAGTAAGGCAGAAAATGGCATTGAATCAATGTCTGGCGTTCGAAATGCTGAAGTTTTCAGTACAATTTCGGGAGTTTTAGTGGCTGAAATTCAGCAAAAAAAGGTGCGGGCCAAGGTGATTGGCGCAAATCCCTATTATATCGATGAGCTAGGATTCATACTTCCTATATCCGAACGATATGAACCAAAAGTCACTATGATTCGACCGATCGATACCCTAGAAATTGATGGATCTGACGTAATTCGGATGCTTGATGGGATTGAAAGTCAAGAAATTTTGAATAAAGATTTACAAGAGATCATACAAATTGGTCCGCGTCGTTTTTCTCTGTCATTTAATTCTTTACCCTTTGAGATAATCCTTGGGGAGACAATGAATGTAGAGCAGAAGTTGACCAATTTGATCGCTTTTTTGATCAAAGCAGAAAAAGAAAAATCATTAGGACAATACAGGATAGTGAATTTGTCTTTTAATAATCAGGTAGTGGCTACCAAAAAATAACAAATGGAACAAGAATCATATTCAGTAGGCTTAGATATCGGGACAACCAAAATTGTTGCGATTATCGGTAAAGAAAACGAATTTGGGAAAGTTGAGGTTGTAGGTATTGGTAAGGCCAAAAGTTTGGGTGTACATCGTGGAGTGGTTAATAATATTACGCAGACGGTTCAATCGATACAAGCTGCAGTAGAGGAAGCTGAAGGTGTTTCAGGTGTAGACATATCTGAAGTTGTAGCTGGTATTGCAGGACAACACATTCGTAGTTTACAGACCTCTGATTATATCACCAGAGAAGCACCAGAAGAGGTGATTAGTGAAGATGATCTTCATCGATTGGAGCGTCAAGTCAAGAAGCTACAGATGTTGCCGGGCGAGGAGATTGTTCATGTACTTCCGCAAGAATACAAAGTAGATACACAATCAGAAATTAAAGAGCCCATCGGAATGTACGGTAATCGATTGGAGGCCAAGTTTCATGTAGTTGTAGGTCAAGTAGCTTCAATTAAAAATATCCATCGCTGTATTGTAAGTGCGAATATTAAAGTTCAAGACGTGTGTCTTGAACCCATTGCTTCGTCTAAGGCTGTTCTGAGTCAAGAAGAAATGGAAGCAGGCGTTGCTCTTGTTGACATTGGAGGGGGTACTACAGATGTAGCTGTTTTCAAAGATGGAATTATTCGACACACTTCGGTTATCCCTTTTGGGGGTAATATCGTGACAGAAGATATCAAGGAAGGCTGTGCTATTATAGAGAAACAAGCGGAGCTTTTAAAAGTGAAGTTTGGATCTGCCTGGCCGGGTGAGAATAAAGAGAACGAGGTTGTATCGATTCCTGGATTAAGAGGTAGAGAACCAAAAGAAATCACCCTGAAAACGCTCTCAAAGATTATCCATGCTCGAGTAGTTGAGATAATTGAAGCAGTTAATGCTGAAATTAAAAATTATACCCAAGGAGATCAGAAAAAGAAATTAATCGCTGGTATCGTGATTACCGGTGGAGGTAGCCAGCTAAAACACCTGAAACAGGTAGTTGAATATATCACTGGAATGGATACACGAATCGGATATCCAAACGAACACTTAGCAGGAAATTCTAGCCCCGAAATTGCTAGCCCAACCTATGCTACGGCTGCAGGGCTACTAATGGGAGCACTAGAGATTAAGGAGATGCAGCAAAAAGTCGACGCTGAAGCAGATGGAAACACTTCTGAAGAGAATGACCAGTCGAATGGAAAGAAAACAGAAAAAACTAAGAAAAGATTTGGAGGGTACTTTATAAAGTATTGGAGAGATCTATTAGACGAATTAGCCGAATAAATAAAACGCAACTGACCTATGAGTTTTGAACTTGAAAACATCAACTTCGATTTACCCAAACACAAAAGCAATGTGATTAAAGTCATTGGTATTGGTGGCGGTGGGAGTAACGCTGTAAACTACATGTATCGCGAAGGTATTAAAGGAGTAGACTTTGTTATTTGTAATACCGATCGTCAGGCCCTTGAGAATAGTCCGGTGCCAAATAAAATTCAGTTAGGTTTGAATCTTACTGAGGGTCTAGGTGCAGGAGCTAATCCAGAAATTGGAGAACAAGCAGCTCTTGAATCTCTTGAAGAGTTGAAAGGTTTACTTCAACAGCAAACCAAAATGGTTTTTATTACTGCCGGGATGGGTGGCGGAACAGGTACAGGAGCAGCACCAATTATTGCAGGACTGGCTAAAGAGATGGGAATTCTCACGGTAGGAATTGTGACGATTCCATTTAAATTTGAAGGAAATACACGTTATACTCAAGCTCAAAAAGGGTTAGACAAGCTGAGAGAAAGTGTAGACTCTCTTATTGTGATAAACAACAATAAGTTGCGCGAGATATACGGAAATCTTGGATTTAAATCAGGCTTTGGTAAGGCTGACGAGGTTCTTGCGACTGCCGCTAAAGGTATTGCTGAGGTAATTACCCATCACTATTTACAGAATATCGACCTTCGAGATGCGAAGACAGTCCTGTCTAATAGCGGGACAGCGATCATGGGTGCCGCAGTGACAGCAGGTGCAGATCGTGCACGGATTGCAATCGAATCAGCACTAGATAGCCCATTGCTTAATGATAATAAAATTAAAGGCGCTAAAAATGTACTATTATTAATTGTTTCTGGAACTGATGAAATCACTCTTGATGAAATAGGTGAGATTAATGATCATATCCAATCTGAGGCTGGTTATAATGCGGATATTATCATGGGAGTTGGTGAAGATGAGTCTTTAGGAGATGCTATTTCGGTAACGGTTATAGCAACAGGTTTTGACACAGATCAACAAGACTATATCGTTACTCATCAAACCCAACGCATTATTCATTCGCTTGATGGAGAGACAAAAGTTGCGAACGAATCGACACTTGGATTTGATACCTCAGAGTCAATTCTTTCGATTCAAGTGAATGCTCCTGAATTGATTCCTCCTGACAATGAGGAGACTGAAGAGCCTACTAGAACTGTTTTTCAATTAGAGGAAGAGACCTTTGAATTAGAAACTTCAGAATCTGTTGAAGAAAATCAGCTCATTACTACTTCAGAACTTATTCGTGATTTATCAGTAACTGCTGAGGTGGTTGAGGTAATTGAGAAAAACCAGATTGATGACGACTTTGTAATTATAGATACTTCTGAACTTATAAAGGGTATAGAGGTTATCGATGCAGAAGTAGTAACTCCTGACCATTCACCATTAGAACAAGATGATTTTTCGTTCGAACTGCCTTTAATAACGGATGAAAATAATAGTGAAGAAGAAGCCCCAACCGTTGTGTTTGACTTATTTTCAGAAGCAGAAGAGGTAGTCGATCGGGTAAATACGAATTCACAGAGTTCTTCTGTTTCAATAGAAGATGAAATGGATATCGTATTGTCAACAAGAGAAGACCTGCCAGCAGCGACTGATTCGAGCCGAATTTCTCAAACAGAAAGTAATCCTTACGAGATGAGTCTTAGCGAGACCGAAGAAATTCTTGCCGCACGAAAGGAGCAGCGCATTCAGGCTTTCAAAAACTTTAATCACCAGTTCAATAAAGGTTCAATAAAACTCGATGAAATTGAGCGTGTGCCTGCTTACAAAAGAGCTGGTGTAGAATTTGATGATGTTCCAGAAGGATCTAAAGTCTCTCGAACTACTTTAAGTGAAGATCAAAATGGGGACAACCAATTAAGAACAAATAATTCTTTTCTTCACGATAACGTAGACTAAAAATCAAATACGAGTCCTATACTTGGTATGAACTGCCCTTCACCTCGTGGTATTTCCTTAAGTTTTGAAGGGTTTTTTAATGTTCCATCAGGTGCTCTAGCTAGTCCGTATTCAGGAGGAGTAGGGATGTCAGAGGATAGTAGGTTTTGAACTTCGATAAATAAATTAAAACTACTAGAGGTAAAATTCCATTTTTTATCGATCCTAAGATCTAGTTGAGAAAATGGGTCTAGTAGATAATTTTCATTACCGAGCAGGTCATAGTTTAACCGAATATCAGGGTAGCTGGCTAAACTTTGTGATTCATCAATTGGGGCGTATGGAGTCTTTCCATTATATCTAAACCTCGAGCTGATTTCCCAATTCTTTTTTAGTTTGTATCCCCCTGTGAAAGACGCTAAATGTCGGCTATCCCAAGAACTTCTTTTATAAATATCGGAATCTAATCCACTGAATTCACTAAAGAAAAAGGTATATGAGAATAGCCCATAGAAATTATTACTCAATTTTTGCTGGTACAATAATTCTAGCCCATAACTTCGACCTTTTCCAGTGCTCTCCACTTCTTCATTACCTAATACCTCGAACCCCGCACCCTTATTGGCTAATGAAATCTCATCAAGAATCGAGACTGGATAGTTGCTGTATGATTTTAAAAAACTTTCAACAGACAGTAAACTTGTGTTTCCGAAATACTTTTTGATTCCTACAGTTACGTGATCTGATTGAACATAGCTCAGGTTTTCGTTGACGAAGATTCCGTTATTTTGATAACCCAATTGAGTATAGGTAGGTATTTTGAAATAACGCCCAACTCCTAAAGTTGCACTCAAATCTTCATTGAAATTATAGGTCAATGCTGCTCTTGGAGAGATGTGGTCAAGCAAATTATTTTTGGTGAAGCTATCATCATCGACGCGAAGCCCGAAAGTAAACTCCGATTTTGTCCCTAAGTTTCCGCTGATCTGAGTAAAGATCCCGAATTTAGAAAATTTAAGGGCAGAGTAGAATGAGTTGTTAATTCGCTCAATAGTGGTGTTGTTCTCATAATTCGAACGTTGCATATTCATTCCATAGGCCCACTTCAGCTTTCCAAGATATCTTACTAAATCAAATCTTAACTTGGTTTCAGCCTCCAGTGATTCATTAATAAAAAAGGCACCCATCTCATTTTCTGGGTCAGCGTATTGTGTGAATGTATTCTGTAATCGATTGTGAGATAGGCTGAGGGTAAATTTTCCTGGTTGTGATTTTAGTTTACGTTGCCAACTTACTCCTGCAACATTAGTTCTTTGATCTATAAATGGTGCCTGTTCTAATTGAGCAGTGGCTTCCTCATCAAATACCTCTGGTGCCTCTACACTAAAGTCATCTATAGCTCCAATTCCTATAAGACTAATCGAATTATAATCATCGATGCTGTGATCTATTTTGTATTGATAGTCCCAATAATCTGGGCGGATAGGTAAGCCAATAAGCTCAAATAAGAACTGAAGATAGCTTCTTCTCACTGAACCAATAAACGTCGTTTTTTTAGAAATTGGACCATCAAAAGTTAAAGCTGTTTCACTCGCACTGACTCGGATATTTCTGTTCCACCTCTCACTTGAACCATTTCGTTGGTCAAATTGTAAAACACCAGAAAGTGCATTGTCATATCTGGCATCGAAGGATGATGCGGATAAGGTGACGTTTTCGATAAAAGAAACATTAATCATGCCCACCGGTCCTCCTGCACTTCCCTGCGTACTGAAGTGATTGATATTAGGAATTTCAATCCCATCTAAATAATAAACACTTTCATTTGGTGCTCCACCTCTGATAATAAGATCATTACGAAAACCACCTACTGAAGGTGACACCCCAGGCAGGGTTTGTGCGACTTGTACAACATCGTTGTTTCCACCAGGATAGGTAGCGAGCTCTACTGCAGATAGCGTCCGAGTAGAAAGCGGAGATTCTTTGGGCCGAGCAATGAGGTTATTCACTTGCAGTACTACACCTTCTAGTGCCTCTGTCCTCGGTGTAAGAACAAAATTGTATTCGGGATTACCCTTTGATTTTACTATTATATTAAATAGGGTTTGCGATTCGTATCCTAAAAATCGTACACTCAGGTTATAAGATCCTGGGGTAATTCTATTGATCACATAAATCCCGTCAATATCAGTTTGTGTACCTAGTGAGGTGCCAACCAAAATTACTTCTGCGCCAATAAGCGGATAGCCGAATTCATCGACCACTGTTCCTCTGATGCTGACTTCTTGTGAGAAAAGTATAGAAGTACTCATCAGGAGTACGAATAGGATTAACAAGTTTTTCAAAGCAATTTTTTATAAAGATACGATTCAATTGAGTGCGATTTATACTCCAATTGTACTGCGTATTCGTCCATACTAGTTAATAGCAGCTGTAGAAAGCTTAAGGTTAAAATCATTTTTACTATATTGTTGCAATAAACAATAAAATAAATTCAATATGAGAAACCTCATCATCACTCTTACGCTATTATGTTTTAATTATGCCGTTAACGCTCAAGAGTATTATTGGACTACTTACAGTTTTAATGTTGAAGCAGAAGATGTAACCACGGTTGTATCGCTAACTGATGATTATTTCAGTCAACCCGGTAGTAAAGCAGAAGGAGTTACCGTCTATTTATTCGAAAACCACTTTCGAGATAGTGACAACGATTGGAGTCATCAGTTCGCTTTCACTGGATCCCTTGATGCCATGGGAGAACAGTATTCACGTGGGGAAAATGACAGTTGGGAACTATTCTTAACAAAACTGAGTCAGTTTACTAAAAGTCATTCGGCAGCTGCTGGAAATAGCCTTATTACAATTGGTGAGGCAGGAACTCATCCAATTCAAAATATTCTTTGGTTAGATGTTGAAGATGCTGGAAAATTTGCTGCTGCCTGGAAGAAGTATCACAGTAAGTTTAATCCTGATGATAGAAGAATAACTCTTGGTCAGTTTAGATTGGGACGAAGTGCAATGCATGAAACACATTATGTATTACAAGGATTCAATGATTTTAAATCTGCCTTCAATGCTGGAAAATACCGATCAGGAAATAAAGCGGCTGAAAAAGCTTGGGATGAATTTATAGATGCGATTTCTGAGGATGTTACTATTCTAAGAACTAATACACGTATTATGGTTGGTAAGTGGTAGGTTATTGCGATAATACTTTATAACCATAATCAAGCCCTTTTATTTTAAAAGGGCTTATTTATTTCGCCAATGCGCATAAAAAAAGGGTTCTAGTGAACCCCTCTTTTTTATCCTTAAGTGACCGCGGGAGGATTCGAACCCCCAACCCTCAGAGCCGAAATCTGATATTCTATCCAGTTGAACTACGCGGCCAGAATGTTAGTTGCTTAAGTGATGCTTTACCTTTTGAGCAATGACTTTACCTTCGGCTTTACCTGCAGCTCTTGAGTTTACCTCACCGACTACTCGTCCCATGTCTTTCATACCTTCTGCAGCTAACTCATTGATTACATTCTGAATTAGTTGATCTAGCTCTACCTCTGATAGA
The DNA here is from genome assembly GCA_018623655.1 of Flavobacteriaceae bacterium. GTDB lineage: Bacteria > Bacteroidota > Bacteroidia > Flavobacteriales > Flavobacteriaceae > UBA3478. Next base: position 273 of record JAAZVG010000064.1, on the reverse strand, counting down.
GGCTCAGGCAAAAATTGTTCAATAACCTTAGCTTGTTCTAATTCTGGGTCAGCCAGGTCTCTACGTCCTTGCTCGTTGTATAACGCTGCGCTATCTTTCCTTTGTTTTACAAGCTTTTGCAATAACTTTATTTCATCAGCAGGACTGAGTTCTTTTGCACCTGCTTCACTCTGTTGAAGAAGTATTGCCGATTTGATTGCCCGTAGTGATTCTAGAGCAACAGCATCTTTTGCTTTCATTGCTGCCTTTAGGGCGTCCATTACCTGATTTTGT
>JAAZVG010000063.1 GCA_018623655.1 Flavobacteriaceae bacterium | reverse complement strand
TAAAAGGGGGGCTTTGGGTATTGACTATACTCGGTATAGTACTGACCATAGGTGCTTACCTGGGACTGGCTACTCACAGAAGCTTGTTTTTGTATAAGAATTTGGCATTTTTCATTTTAATCTTACCCATTAGCAGTCTCCTTATCGTTTTTACTTTAAAAGCAAGATCACTACATCAATCATTATTGCTAACCGCTTTGAGCTGGATGATTTTTGGATCGTTTCTATGGGGGTATCTCTTCGGTCAAATAAGTCTTGAATCGCCTGTATCTAAAGTGTCTCCATACATCAATCAACCTTCAATTCAAACGTTGGTTTATCAGCGAATGGACCCTGCCTTTCCGATTCAGTTAAAACGAACCTTTAAAACCTTCCACAGGCGCGAAGCATTATTAAGTGATGATTCGTTTGATTATATCTTAACCAATACTAAGAGGAAGGAAGATATTGAGTGGTTAGAAACTCATTTTGAAAATGTTATAGAGGCTCCCGCATTATTCGAAGATCACGTAACTAGGTTGTATCAACCAATCAAGTAGGCTAGTAGCATCCCGAGAAGAACCATTAAAATTCTGGCAAGGTTAAATCGGTGTCCTTTTTCGCTTTCAAATAATATAATGGCACCTACATGCAGAAAAATTCCAGCAGATAAAGCATTTAGATAAGGAGTATAAGCAATCACCCAATCTAGATGAGTGAATAGACTGCCGAGGGGAGTTATCAATCCAAATAAAATCAGTGAACCAAATGCCTGTGTTTTTGTGAGATTGGCATTCAGAGCTAAAGTATATAAAATCATTGCGATGGGTACTTTGTGCAGACTAACAGCAAGTAATAGATGTTTTTCATCACCTAACGGCATACCTTCGATAAAAGCGTGAACACATAAGGCCGAAAAAATGAGTGCAAAACCTGAAAAGCCATCAGATTCATTAAGGTGGGTATGGCCATGCTCGGCACCTTTCGAAAAACTTTCTAAAACCATTTGAAGTAAAATACCACCAAGAATAATTAATGAAATTAACCTAGGCTCTTTGTGTTGTTCGAATAAATTTGGTAACAACTCAATTAGCGTAATAGATAAAAGAAAGGAACCACTAAACCCTAGAAGGTGCTGTTTGAATGTTGAAATCTTGTAAGCGCCTAATTCGATAATTAGTCCACCAAGGACGATTGCGAATAATGGAATACCTAATGTCAGAATCATGGGGCAAAAATAGATTAATTTAGCGCATCTTACATTCAGTACGATGGATCAAGACACCTCTTTTTTAGCAAAAACCTTTTATGGCTTCGAACCTCTTTTAGAAAAAGAGCTACGAAAGCTCGGAGCTAAGAATATCAAAACGATAAATCGTGCAGTTTCTTTTCAAGGAGATCTGGGGTTCCTATATAAAGCCAATCTCTCACTGAGAACGGCCCTTCGAATTTTAATGCCTATTGCACGTTTTCAAGTTAGAAACCAAACTGATTTATACCGTGCGGTAGATCGTGTTGATTGGTCTTTATGGTTCTCTAGTGACCAAAGTTTTATTATTGATGTGACCCTTTTTTCAGACCATTTCAATCACTCTTTATTTGTAGCTCAAAAGGCTAAAGATGCGATTGTCGATCAATTTTCCAAAAAAGAAGGTAAACGCCCTTCGGTAACCACTGATAATCCCGACATACGAATTCAATTACATTTACAGGGTGATCAGTTGACGATTTCTCTTGATAGTTCTGGTAACTCTTTACATCAAAGAGGCTATCGTATTCAGACGAATATCGCGCCGATTAACGAGGTTTTAGCTGCTGGTATGCTTCTTCATAGTGGATGGGAAGGCAAAACCTATTTTTACGACCCAATGTGCGGTAGTGGAACATTGGCTATTGAAGCAGCGATGATCGCTTGTAATATTCCACCGAGTCTTAATCGATCTCTCTTTTCTTTTATGAACTGGAAGAATTTTGATTCTAAACTTTTCGAAATTATTCGTAGTTCTTGCTTGTCAAAAGTTAAAGAATTTAATGGTCATATCTATGCTTCTGACAAGGCCCCAAGCGCCATTCGTAAAGCCCAGGAAAATATTGAAAATGCGGGGTTAGAAGCGTATATCTCTGTAGTGCGTTCAGATTTCTTTTTTGCTAACCGCCCTTTGGAAGCTCCATTACATATTGTTTTTAATCCCCCTTATGGAGAGCGACTTCCGATTGATGCCAATATTTTCTACGGCCGAATAGGAGATACCTTGAAGAAGGAATATCAGGGATGCGACGCCTGGTTTATCACGGCCAATATCGAAGCCTTAAAGAGTGTGGGTCTTCGTTCTTCAAAAAAGATTAAAATGTTCAATGGAAAACTAGAATCCAAGCTGGTGAACTACGAACTTTATGCAGGTACTAAAAAGGCGTCTAAATCTTAGCGATTTTTCTTAATGGGTAAGTAATAACTAATGCCGTAATTGTAGCTAAACCCAAATCTTGCTCCATCGGTAACTTTATTAAATCCAGGGATCCATAGATTGTCAAAGTTTTCAGGTTCTTTCTGACTAACCAAAAATCCCATCCGAAAGCTCCCTCCCAAATAAATCTGTTTGGCGATATGAGTTTTAAACCCTAAAACTCCCTCAAGGTAACTAGCCGAAAGACCACTATGTTCAGGCCCTTTCTGACTAAAATTAGGAAACGCTCCGTAACGCTGAACCCATGCGGTGTCATAGAAGTTGGTAACTCCTTGAGCTGTATCAAAAGAGGCCACCACATATCGCGCACCAGCGGTGATTTGATTTTTTTCTCCTGGTTTTCGTTGATAGATTTCCCAGTCTAATCCCAGTTTAAGATACTCACCAGACACCTGGTAATTATACAGTAAATTTTGTTCTATCGACTCATTAGTATTAAAGGTTTCTGATCCTATTTCAACTGCAATTTTTGTTTTGTCTTTGAGGGTTAGATCGCCAAAAATTTCAAACCCTTGATAACCTTTTTGAAGATTTGAACGAACGAGTTTCGATAGATCAACTCCACCTCTAATTCCGTATTCCTTTTGCCCATAAATCGATACGGTGGCAAAAAGTATCAACCAAAAAACTACGCTTTTACTAATGTAAGATGACCACATGCTCTTCATTATTTGAATTGACCTCTGAAGTGTTGACAATTACTTCACTGATCCAATGTTTCGTTAGATCAATATTTAAATCACTATACGATCGAATGTAACCACAAGCTCTTGAGACATAGGTTGCCTTGGGTGTGTAATTAAATTTTAAGGTGTCATTCGTATCGGTTGAAATACCATCTACCTCTGTTCTTTTTCGAAAGATTAAGTTGTAACTGGTTTCACTTGTGGGTAAAACGAGTGCAATCGCAGCAACTGTTGTATTATCGTAGTTTTGAATGATATCCCCATTATCATTTAAAAGACTAAAACCAGAGACTGATTTAGCAGTGCTACTATCCTCGGCACTGTAGAAAACAATATTTACATAAACCGAGTCGTTGTCAACGCAAACATCGTCTTTTTCGCAATTTGAAAGCAAGAGCAGCGCAGCAAGAGCAAGGATGTAGGTCTTTAGCTTCATTGTTCGTTTTTAATCAATAACACTACGTTTTCAATGTGGTGCGTTTGAGGGAACAAATCTACTGCTCTTGAACGAACTACGCGGTATTGCTCAGACAAGAGTTTTAAATCTCTTGCTTGTGTTGCCGAATTACAACTCACATAAACAATCTTTTTCGGGGCTAGTTTTAATAGCTGAGCTACAACATCAGCATGCATTCCATCTCTTGGTGGGTCAGTGATTACCACATCAGCCTTACCGTGTCTTTCAATGAATTCGTCGTTGAACACATTTTTCATATCTCCAACCTCAAAGGATATATTATCAATATTGTTGACCACAGCGTTTTCTTTTGCCTTTTCAATTGCTTCGGGCACTGCTTCAACGCCCACCACATATTTTGCTTTTTGCGCTATGAATTGGGCGATAGTACCGGTGCCTGTGTATAGGTCATAGACTAACTCATCACCAGAGAGTTCAGCAAAATCTCTAGCTACTTCGTATAATCGTAGTGCTTGCGCACTATTGGTTTGATAAAACGACTTCGCGTCTATCTTAAATCTTAAAGATTCCATAGTCTCCTCAATATGATCTTTGCCTTTAAAAACAATAATATCTTGATCGTATAGCGTGTCATTCCCTTTTTGGTTAATTACATATAGAAGTGAAGTAATTTCAGGAAACTTGTCAGCAATCGTAGAAAGATAGCGTTCTATTTGAATTTTGGAAGCTTCATAAAATTGGATAAGAACCATTAAATCGCCGGCCAAGGTATTTCGAATCATTAAGGTTCTAAGGGCTCCCGTACGGTTGCGTGGATTGAAAAATTCAAGTTCTTGACGAATTCCTTCTTCCTTACAAAAGTTACGTATGCGGTTAGAGGGTTCTCCTTGTAGATAACAATGATTGAGATCGATGATTTTATCCCACATCCCCGGCTTATGAAAACCTAGACCTCTGCGATCAATAGTCTCCCCACTTTCAATTTCTTCCTTTTCAATCCATCGGCTATCTGAAAATGAAAATTCCATTTTGTTGCGATAGTGATAGATGGTCTCAGAAGCCATGATGGGCTCGATGATTTCGGGATTGATTTCTCCAATTCGTTTGAGATTCTCAAGCACCTCATTTTGTTTGTAGATCAGTTGCTGATCATATTGAAGGTGTTGCCACTTACAACCACCGCATCGCGTGAAATGCTCACACTTGGGTTCAACACGGTACTCAGAGTCACTTTTAATCGCAATAGCTTCGGCTTCGAGATAATTTTTTCTCTTCTTTACAACACGTGCATCAACAATATCACCAGGAGCCACGTATGGGATAAACACAACACGGCCTTCTTCAGTTTTTCCTATTGCCTTTCCTTTAGCTCCAAGGGTTTGAATTTTCAAGCCCTCTAAAACTCTTTGCGGTTTCCTGCTCATAACTGCAAAGGTAATTGGTTATGCGGATTGTATTGTCGAACTTTGAGGGGCTTTAAAAAATTAAGCATGATTGATTCGATTCGCAGTTCTGAAGAAGCTATCGCTTTAGAAAATAAGTACGGAGCACATAATTATCATCCGCTACCTGTGGTATTAGCTAAAGGAGAGGGAGTTTACTTATGGGATATTGAGGGTAAGAAGTATTTCGACTTTTTATCGGCTTATTCAGCGGTAAATCAGGGGCATTGTCATCCCGATATTATAAATGCACTCACTGAACAATCGAAACAATTAACGCTGACTTCACGAGCTTTCTATAATGATCAACTGGGTCGGATGGAGAAATACCTAACAGAAACTTTTCATTTCGACAAGGTTCTCCCTATGAACACTGGTGCTGAGGCTGTCGAGACTGCATTAAAGATCGCAAGACGTTGGGCCTATAAGGTGAAGGGTTTACCTGAAGACCAGGCTCAGATCGTTGTCTGCGATCAAAACTTTCACGGTAGAACAACCACCATCATATCGTTTTCTTCGGATGAAACGGCTCGTCAAGGCTTCGGACCCTACACTAGGGGTTTTATAAAAATCCCTTACAATGATGCGGATGCCTTAGAAGAGGTTCTCAAGGCGCACTCAAACATTGCAGGGTTTTTAGTCGAACCTATTCAAGGAGAGGCAGGAGTTATGGTGCCTGATGAAGGTTACCTCACTAAGGTTTCAGTGCTTTGTAAACAACACGGAGTACTGCTTCTAGCTGATGAGGTTCAAACTGGAATCGCTAGAACCGGTAGACTTTTAGCCACTTGCGGTAATTGCCAATGCAGAGATAAGCACTGTAGTGGTACCCCCGAAGTTAAACCAGATATTTTGATTCTTGGAAAAGCGATCTCGGGTGGAGTTTACCCGATTTCAGCCGTATTAGCTGATGATGAGGTGATGGAAGTAATTACCCCAGGGTCTCATGGTAGTACTTTTGGTGGAAACCCAGTAGCTGCTGCCGTTAGTATAGCTGCTTTAGAGGTAATTAAAAATGAACGATTAGCAGAAAACGCATTTCAACTGGGTGAATACTTCAGAAAAGAGCTGCGTTCGAAACTGGATGACTGTAATATGGTGAGTTTAGTTCGCGGAAAGGGACTTCTCAATGCAATTGTTATTAACGACACAGAAGAAAGTGAAACTGCTTGGAATCTTTGTTTATTACTTCGAGATAATGGATTATTAGCGAAACCTACGCATGGTAATATTATTCGATTCGCTCCTCCGCTTGTGATGACTAAAGAACAGATTGACGAATGTATCGAAATTATCGTCCGATCAGTATTCGAATATGAAGCTAGCTTTAAGGCTTAAATGCAGTAACCTTTTTAATGTAAACGTTTTGTAATGGCCAATCCCCTTGATCGACCGCCACTGCATTGATTTCATCAACCACCTCCATACCTTCAATAACTTCTCCAAAGGCGGTATAATTACCATCTAGGTGATACGATCCAGGTTTAGTAACCACGATAAAAAATTCAAAAGGTGATGCTAGTTTATGCGGGTTGTTAATGTCACTACTAGGCATAGAAATTACACCTCTATGATGCGGATGATCTTTATCGGTGTCAGGGGGTAGAAGGTAACGACCAATTTCTTTGCGTTTTTTTGGTAGATCGGGAGTGTCTGCATTTCCTCCTTGGATGATGAAATTTTTCACAACACGATGAAACATGGTATTGTTAAAGTATCCTTTCTTGGCGAGGTATACAGCGTTTGACCTGTGATAAGGCACATCTTCGTATAAACGAACGGTAAAACTTCCAAAGCTAGTTTCGAAGTTTAAGTGATCTTCTTCTAGGGTCTTTTCGTATTCGAAGAAAAAAGGAATGGCATTTTCTTCAGTTAAAATAAATGACCTCGTTTCTGCTTCGCTCTCTGCTTTAACCGATACCTTTGGTTCTTTTAAAATTGAGGTAGTGGTAGGGTTAGAATTATTTTTTTTCTCGGATTCACTGCAGGAAAAAAACAATAAAAATGCGCTAAGACAGAGGGCGTACTTCACTTCATTCGTTTTTTCAAAGATAAAACATCTAAAAGCTTTTGTACATTAGCCGCCGCTATGGCATTATTCAAAAAAAATCCATTTGGTCATCTTCTATTTTTGAAACGTCTCCTCATTTTATTCGCAGGGTTTTTGACTCATGCACGATATAAACGTTTCAATACCCTTCAAATTGAAGGGTCTGAGGTCTTGCGAAATTTGCCAGACCGAATGGTACTCTTTGTAAGTAATCACCAGACTTATTTCGCAGATGTCGTGGCTATGTTTCACGTATTTAATGCGAGTCTTCAGGGAAGAGAAGATTCGATCAAGAATGCCCTCTATCTATTTAAGCCGAAACTGAATTTATATTACGTCGCTGCTAAGGAAACAATGAATGACAGTTTACTCGCAAAGATTTTGGCTTATGCTGGTTCGATTAGTATTGAACGAACTTGGAGAGCTGGTGGCAAAGAGGTTAAACGCCAGGTAAAGTTTAGTGATATTTCAAATATTAGTAAGGCATTAGATGATGGGTGGGTAATTACCTTTCCACAAGGTACTACACGTCCTTGGAAGCCTATCAGAAAAGGGACGGCACATATTATAAAAACATATAGGCCAATAGTGGTTCCGATCGTTATCGACGGATTTAGAAGGTCCTTTGATCGAAAAGGAATTTACGTCAAAAAGAAAGGGATCTTACAATCGATGGTGATTAAAGATCCCTTAGAAATTGATTACGACAGCGATTCGGTTGATTCTATCATAGAAAAACTAGAGTTCGCTATCGAACAACATCCTTCTTTCTTAAAAGTGATCCCTGAAGAAGAGTTACTTGCCTACAACGAAGACCATAAAAAAAGAGAATTTCCTTTTAATTTCGGTAATCAAGAGCGGGCGGACGATTCCCAAGAAGAGGACGGTAATTAAAATCAGCACCTCTACGCTCTTCAAATTCAGCCTTAGCCTTAGCGATGATCTTCGGATTTTGAAAGAGCTTAGCCCCACTAAGCGCTAAGGTTTTAGCGGCTACTTTCATCCCTTTTAATCCAATACTTGTGCCTCCAGCAGCAACAGCTTGCCATGAATGTGCTGAGGTGCCAGGAACCCATGTGGCGGTTCCAAAACCTACCGTAGGAACGACAAAACTAACGTCACCCACATCGGTTGAACCGTAAGCTCTAGATGCCTCTTGGAATGGAGCAACATCTTTAGTAACACGCTCATCAAGGGGTCGATTTAAACTCTCAGATATCTGTGCTGCAAAAGCGCGTTCTT